>JAGRLM010000319.1 GCA_020441795.1 Nitratireductor sp. | reverse complement strand
AGGTTTCGCTTTCGCCCGGTGCCAGCGAGGCAATGGTTGCATTGCTGGAAATCGTGCAGGTGATAGTCGGTGCGCCTGCACCCGATGGCGCAACGAATGCCGTTTCGCTGACGGTCATGCTCGACAAGGTGACGTTGCCCGGGTTGGACACGGTGAAGAGGTAGACGATCGGTTCACCCGGATCGAATGGCGTCACAGAACCATTGTCCGGTGTTGTTCCGTCACGCGTTGCCACCTTGGTAAGACTGACCACGGCATTCTCGAGAATGGAGGCCTGTGCCGTGAGCGTGCTTGCACCGGAATCGAAGGTTGCCGATCCGCCAGATACGGCTGTGGCGCTTGCCGTGGTAATCGTGTTGGTAACACCATTGGTAACGCCTGCAGCGTAATCGACATCCGCCTGATCAAGCGTATAGGTCGCTTCGTAGATCCAGGTCTCCGTTGGCTCAATCACGCCATTGGTGTTGCTGTCACCCGAGACATAGGAAATCGAGGAAAGGCTGTTTGCACCGGCATGCGCTGTTGAACCGCTATCGATGAAGGACGGGCCGGGATCAGTGATGGAAACCGACGCACCCGTGATCGAGATATTGCCGGTATTGGCTACCGCATAATTGAAGGTGACGGTATCGCCACCATCCGGGAAGGAAACATCATCACCCGAAGCGGTGGAAATGGAGGCAATCGACTTTGCCACCGTGAACGAGCGCACCGGTGCAGCTACTGTTACCGATTCACTGGCGGTATCGCTGACCGTGCCACCCGAAGGGGTCGAGGCGGTAACGGAGCCGGTATTGGTGATGGCTGCAAAGGCTGGCGCACTCGCCCCTGCTGCCAGGGCAAGTGCCAGAACGGATGTCAGCGTTGTGCGCAGGCCAATGGCCCCGCGGTTCATGATGTTGGTCTTCGTCATGGCAATTCCCCCCTGGGCTGGCCGAATGTTTGTGGGTGATTTCAGGTTTGCGGTTTCGTTGCTGTTCATGGTCGGTTTTCCTGTATGTCGGCGTCTTTGCGCCTGAATTGGTTGTCTGTTCCGAATTGCCTGGGCCGGGTACTTCGCCCCTGCCCTGATCCTTTTCCCGGGTCCGCTCCGGCTGGTCGTCGAAGACTCCTTCGATAACCGGGGGGCCAGGACGCCCGCTTCCTTCGTCGCCTGAGGCGCCAAAGGGCGGGGCCTGCCGTTCCGGGTGGCCCGATCACCCTTGGCGCAAATGCACCTTCAATCCGTGTGTGCATCGCCGCCCTCATTGCAGGTAATCCACATCGTCCTGGAGGACGGTATAGGTCGCAGTGAAGGTTGCCTGGTCGCCCGGATAGAGGACTGTCAGCGTGTTGCCGCTATTGGCGGAGAAGTTCCCTGCGCCGTCTCCGTTGTTGATGGTGAAGCTCGAAAAGGCTGGCACCAGCGCACCAGTCACACCCTTGTGGGTATCGCTGACATTGACGTTTGTGAGCGTCTGGTTGCCATTGTTGGTAACGGTGTAGGTGTAGGTGATGACCTGGCCGGCATCGACGAGCGTATCGTCATCGGCAACTTTGGTGAGCGATATCGAGGGATTGATGTTGAGCGTCACCGCCACGGCATCACTGGCGCTCACAGCACCCGAGCCGCCTGCCCCTGTTCCGGCAGCAGACGCCGTATTGTCGATATCGCCATCACCGCCGCCATTGTTGTCGAAGTCGGACTGCAACACGGTGTAGCTGCCCGTACAGGTCTCGCTGCCGCCGGGTGCCAGAGTGGCAATCGTCGCAGCGCCGCTGGTCGGACAGACAAGCGTTACGAGCGTGTCACTGACGGTGATGGAGGTGACGGTGGTATTGCCGGTATTGCTGACCAGCACCGAATAACCGATCACATCGCCAGCATTGTTGACCGAGGTGACGTTGGCGGATTTTGCGACCGTGATGGCTGGCGCGCGATTGACCAGATCGACGCTCTCTGAAGCCGTTGCAGGCGCAAGCGTGCCGCCGCGCGGTGTGCCGGTTACCGTCGCGGTATTGTTCATCGCACCAAGCGCCGGCAATGCGAGACTTACAAACGCGACCAGTCCTGCTGCAAGGCTAGCAGTCCATTTTGTCCGTTTGTGATCCGCCCCCCGACTTTTCAAAGCAAATCCACGTCCGTTTGCAGCACCGTATAGGTGCCGGTGAAGGTAACCTGATCACCCGGAGCTAGCGTCGTCCAAACGCCGTTATTGCTGGTCGCATCAGAGGAATCGGAGGCCGGAGCCGCGTCCAGCGTCAGCGTTTCGCCGCTTGGAACTGGTGCTGGCCCGGATCCGCCGTGACTGTCCGAAATCGCGATATTGTCGATGGTGATGTTGCCGGTATTGGTCACCACATAGCTGTAGGTGACGACCTGGCCGGCGATTACATCGGTAGTGTCATCTGCAGTCTTGGTGATACTGAGCGAAGGTGACTGCACAACACTGGTCGAGGCGATGTTGGAAGCAATCGGTCCGGTGGGAGTGCTGGAGAATGTCGCTACATTCTGGAACACGCCGCCCGCATCAATGTCAGCCTGGGTGACCGCATAGCTTGCTGTCCAGGTCCAGACTTCAGTGGTCCCGATCTGCCCATTGGCATTGGTATCGCCTGAAACATAGGTCGGGCCACTGGTCAGGCTTCGTGCACTGCCATCCAGCGTCAGCACATCGCTTATCGATGGGGAGGGAAGCTGCACCGAACCGATATTGGTAACCGTGATCGTGTAGGTAATGGTTCCAGGCGTGGATATGGATGAGACGCTGGCGGTCTTGCTGACGGTTGCAGCACCGCCGGTGATGACGAGGTTCCAGCTCAGCAGATAGTCACCTGTATTGCTGGCATAGCCATCCACCTGAATGCGATAGGTCGATCCGGAGGTGACGGCAAAGCTGACAAGGCTTGCACGTGCACCAATGGTGGCGTTGCAGGCATCATCATTTTGGGCAATCGTTGCAAGCGCCCCGACCGCACTGCCGGTATAAGCCTTGAGGGTTGTGTCGAAATTGGTCTGCGTGGCGCTGCAGGTTTGAAACGTCACCGTACCGGTCGCTGGCGCGGTCCACGAATACCAGATCGTGTTGAGTGAACCACCGCCATAGGTGGTTGGCTCGCCACTCTGGCCCGTTGCCAGATAGGTCTGGCCTGTCTGGCTGCCAGTTACTCCGGTTATCGTGATGCCCGGGAAATCATCGCCTGCCACAGTCCCCGTACCAGCAACGAATGACCAGCTGAGGCGGAAATTGCCTGTGAGGCTGGCATAACCGTCAACCTGGATACGGTAGACGGTGCCAGCCGCCACTGCCATCACGTTGCGACTACCCAGCGTCGAACTGGTCGTGATGGCGCAACTGTCGTCGTCAGACGCTATCGTCGTCAGCGCATTTACTGCGGTACCGGTATAGGTTTTCAGCGTGGTGTCGAAATTGGTCTGGGTGGCGCTGCAGGTCTCGACAGTCAGAACGCCGTTGGAGGGCGCAGTCCAGCTATACCACATCGTGTCGAGGGCCCCACCACCATAGGTAGCAGGCTCACCCGCCTGGCCGGTCGCAGTCGTGTTCGATGACGTGAGACTGCCGGTGCTTCCGGTAATGGTGGTTCCGGGGAAATTGTCATTGGCGTCGGCAATCGTGGCACATGCCAACCAGACCATCAACGCAAGGAAATGTATTATTATACTACACGCGCGCGCGCGCGAAAAAAGTTGTGAAAACAACACAGAAACCCTGCCAGACGCATCGCCTGGCAAGTCTTGTCGAACGGGAACTGCTGTAAACCAGCCCCTCACCTGTTCCGTTCTGCAATTCACGACTTTCCGCCCGTGTATTCTAACAACGCATTTCTGCGTTCAGGGAATTACTCCCAAGCTTCTGATTTCAAACGGATTCTCCTGTTGTGCTGTTGCGCCGCCCAGCCGTCGCAATTGTTGAAAGGGACATCATCCGCCAATGCCCGATGATGCGATTCTAGATGATTCGCAGCGCCGTGAATCGCTTCAATTTCGTCTTTGGGAATTCACAGCCCAGTGAGTCCGGCCTGCAACAGTCGAAAACCGTTCACAAAAGATCGATATCGGCCTGTGTGACAACATATGTGCTTGAAAATGTGACACTATCCCCGGGCGCCAAAGTGCTCCATACGCCGTTATTGGCGGTAGCATCGCTCGAGTCACCTGATGGACTCGCATCGGTTGCAAGGGTCTCTCCCAGAGGCACTGGAGCAGGTCCCGAGCCGCCGTGCAAATCACTCACTGAAATTCCGTCAATGGTGATGTTTCCGGTATTGGTAACAACATAGGTATAGGTAATCGTCTGGCCAGCAACAACGTCGGTTGTATCATCCGCGTTCTTGGTTATCGACAGGGATGGCGACTGAGTGATGCTGGTGGTTGCCGTGGCAGATTGGGGCGGCGTTTGTGCAGTATCTAGGGTGACCGAATTCACCAGATTGGCCCCGTTGTCGAGATTGGCCTGGGTCACGGCATGTGAGGCGGTGTAGGTCCACGTCTCGCCGACATCGAACATGCCGACAGGCGCGCTATCTCCGGTTGGTCCGCTCAAAGTCAGCGAAGTGCTCGAAAGGCCCTGCGTGATCTGGTCCGATATGGTGATACCGCTTAGCACCATGTCACCGGTATTGGTGGCAGTGATCGTGTAGTTGATGGTGACCTTGCTCGAAACATTGGAAACGCTGGCAGCCTTCGCCAGCGAAAAGGCGTAATCAGGCACTGGCGTGACCGTGATAGCGATCGTGTCTGTATCACTGATTGCGCCCGCTGTTGCGCTGAAGGTAAGGACCGATGCGCCATTGTAATTGGCGACAGGAACATAGGTCAGTCCGTTCAGCGCCGTATTGATGTTGGCTGCAGTCCCGGTGAACGACACAGTGGCGCTGCCATTGGCACCGCCTGTAATCGTCAATCCCGCTGTCGAGGCAAGATTGAGGATGCCATTGGTGACACTGAGAGTGACCGAAACCGTCGCCGCTCCGGAATTGGTCGCAACAGCAAGCCGGTTGCCGCCTGAAAGAACAAGTGGAGTGTCTTCTGCAGTGGTCTGGGCAGCAGGCGACTGGGTGAGTTCCTGAAATTCGACATTGTCCCAGGTTGCCACTCCCGATCCGCAGCAACTGTCCGTCGCCGTGACCCCGAACCGCAATGTGTGGGAACCGGTTGTCAGGCTCGTTTGAACGAGGACATTGGTAACCGGACTGTCGTTGTTGATCGCGGGCGGGCCACTGACCAGCGCACCGGCTGTGGTGATCCGGTAAACCGTTGTGTCCAACCAGAACATCGGCCAGTCATAGTCGCCGTAATCGGCCGTAGCATAGCTGACAAGCGTGAAATTCAGAAAACCGGGGTCGCTGAGGGAGATGGTCTGAGAAGCATAGGTTCGGGAATTTGTTCCACCATTGTTATCACTGGTCGTAACCAGCGTTCCTGCCGTGTAGGCAACCGAACTGCCAGATGGGGCGGTTGTGCTCCACCCTGTTGCGCCGGATGAGAAATTCCCGTTCGTGATCTGCGCCAGGACATGGGTTGGCAGGAACAACAGCAAGACAGCAAGCGCTACCTTTGCCATGAACCTCGAAATCTCACTTCGAAATTTGAAACTCTTCACCTTTGAGAGCATCCATCGAACGAAGACCTGAACCCGTATCGCGAACAGTTTCGCGAAAGCGGCACCGGACAAAAAGCCTACGAAAACCTGATGTTGGCGACTGCGTCACAAGTCCGAACAATGCACTCATACCTAGCTGATTCGTCTTTCCCAAGCATTTGAATTCTACGAAAAGCCGCGCGTGGTCTGTCTTCGCAATGTGCCTTTTTGCACATCCTTGCCATTGCCCTGTTGTAAAACTGGCAGGCTGGGGCTGATAATCCTCGGATTTGATGATGGGATGGAAAAATGAGCAACAACTACTCCGAAACCACGTCCACCTCCTGGTTCACCCGACTTTCGCGTTCATTCGGCGGAATATTCATTGGCTTGTTGCTGGTGCTGGCCTCCACTGTCGGACTGTTCATCAATGAAGGGCGTGCCGTGAAGACAGCAAAAGCCCTGACCGAGGGTGCCGGAATAGTCGCAAGCGTGGATGCCGCGGCAATTGACCCCGCAAATGAAGGCAGGCTGGTTCATGTCAGCGGCGGTATATCTGCAATCGGCACCCCCGCCGATCCTTCATTTTCCATCTCTGCACCTGGCGCCTTGCGCCTCGAACGCCATGTCGAAATGTATCAATGGAAGGAGAAGACCTCCTCCGAGACCAGAACCAAGGTTGGCGGCGGGACCGAGACCGTCACCAGCTACAGCTATGACAAGGTCTGGTCCTCCTCCCGCATTGATTCTGCCTCGTTCAAGCAGGCGGCCGGCCATGAAAATCCGGCAATGCCGATCGAAAGCTCTGATTTCGTTTCCGATGGCGCAGAGCTTGGGGCCTTCAAGCTCACGCAGGGACAGATCGCATCGCTGGGTGAAATGAAGGCCGTGCAACCCGATGCGAAAAGCCAGTCGCGCCTTGCGGCAGCAACCGGCAAACTGGCGGCGAGCCAGTCAGGTGACACACTGTATTCCGGAGATCCTGCAAACCCGAAGACAGGCGATTTGCGGGTATCTTGGAAAGCTGCATTTGCAAGCGAGGCCAGCGCCATTGGCAAACAGGCCGGCAGCGGCCTGGTTGCATACAAGACCAGCAATGGTCGTGAATTGCTGATGATCCGGGACGGCAATGTCGCTGCCGACAAGATGTTCGAGGATGCACAAGCCGGCAATGCGACGCTGACATGGATATTGCGGGTAGCAGGCCTTGCAGCAATGTTTGCCGGTTTCTCGATGATGCTCTCCATTCTGGGTGTGATTGGCGATGTCATCCCCCTGATTGGCCGTCT
>JAGRLM010000023.1 GCA_020441795.1 Nitratireductor sp. | reverse complement strand
ACGATTTGAAGAAACGCATGGATGGAGCGATCAATTCGCTCAAACATGACTTGTCGGGATTGCGCACGGGACGTGCGTCAGCAAATCTGCTGGATGCAATCGTGGTCGAGGCATATGGCCAATCCATGCCGATCAACCAGGTCGGCACGGTCAATGTCCCCGAACCGCGCATGGTTTCGGTCCAGGTCTGGGACAAGGGAATGGTTGGTGCGGTGGAGCGCGCCATTCGCGAATCCAGCCTGGGTCTCAATCCAATCACCGACGGTACCAATCTGCGTATTCCATTGCCTGAATTAAATGAGCAGCGGCGCAAGGAATTGGTAAAGGTTGCGCATCAATATGCTGAACAGGCCAAGGTCGCCATTCGTCATGTGCGTCGTGACGGGATGGACAATCTTAAAAAGGCCGAAAAGGACGGTGATATCGGGCAGGACGAAGCCCGGGCACTATCCGACAAGGTGCAGAAGCTTACCGATGACAATATCGCGAATGTCGATTCGATCATTGGTCAGAAGGAAGCAGAAATCATGCAGGTCTGACCTGCACAGCGCATATGCGCTGCTCCCGAGGTGTCCGGAAGGGGCATGATGACAAACGAGACAGGCTGCAATCCGCCACGGCATGTTGCCATCATCATGGATGGCAATGGTCGTTGGGCATTGCAGCGCGGCTTGCAAAGGTTTCGCGGTCATCACCAGGGTGTCGAGGCTGTGCGCCGGGTGGCCAGGGCCGCCCGCGAGATGGGCATCGAATATCTTACACTCTACTCGTTTTCGACCGAAAACTGGTCGCGGCCCAAAGCCGAGGTCAGCGAGCTTTTTTCACTGTTGAAGATGTTCATTCGTCGTGATCTTGCGGATCTGCATCGCGACAATGTTCGCGTCATCATCATTGGCGAACGCGAAGGCCTGCCTACCGATATCCTGCCCTTGCTTGTCGAAGCCGAGCGTCTTACCGCCAAGAATACCGGGCAGACACTGGTAATTGCCTTCAATTATGGCGGTCGCCACGAGATCGTTTCGGCAGCAAGACGGATTGCGGCAATGGCAGTGCGCGGCGAGATTTCCGTCGATGACATTGATTCGGGTCTGTTTGAAAACATGCTTGATACGAGAGGCATTCCCGATCCCGATGTAGTGATCCGCACCAGCGGTGAAAAGCGGCTTTCGAATTTCCTCTTGTGGCAACTCGCTTATTCGGAATTTGTGTTTGTTGACCGGCTTTGGCCGGATTTTGATGGCGAAGACCTCAAGCTTGCCGTCAGCGAATTTCAGGGACGCTCGCGCCGATATGGCGGTGTTGTCAGCGAAAGCGGCTCAAGGGGAACCGGGTCGTGAATGCAGCAGTCCCGGCGAAATCGGGTTCAGACCTGCCTTTGAGGGCTGCTTCAGCGGTTGTAATGGTAGCGATAGTGCTTTGGGTCACCTGGCAAGGTGGTCCTGTCTTCAATGGCTTGTGGGCAATCATATCCTTCCTGATCTTTTTCGAATATCAGCGCATGATAGGCGCATCCGTACCGCGCAAGCTGGTGCTTGCCAGTGCCATCATGCTTGCCTTGTCAGTCGGCCTGCTGCTGGTGCTGAACAGTTTTGACGGCCTGATGGCAATCCTTGCTGCTACCGCGATTGCAGCTGTCCTTGAATTCTCGATGCGACGCAGCGTCTGGATCGCAGGCGGGTTGCTCTATGCATTTCTGCCATTTATGGCCCTGTCGGAATTGCGGGGCGAAAGTGCAATCGGGTTCGTCGCAATATGCCTGGTGTTCGCATGCGTATGGGGGGCAGACACATTTGCCTATTTCAGCGGTCGCCTGATAGGCGGGCCGAAACTTGCGCCAAAAATCTCGCCGAACAAGACCTGGTCGGGTTTTTGTGGCGGACTTGCCGGGTCTGTCCTGCTGGCCGCGCTCGTTGTGCTTTTGGCAGGATATACGCCAGGACCATGGCTGGTGCCCACAGCAATAGTGCTGAGCCTGACGTCGCAATTCGGCGATCTTTTCGAATCCTGGATCAAGCGGCGTTTCAAGGTCAAGGATTCGGGGCATATCATTCCCGGCCATGGCGGGATACTCGACCGTATTGATGGTCTGATCTTTGCGAGCTTTGCGGCTTTTGCAATCGGATATGGCCTGGCACAGATCAATGCGGGCCTGAATGACCGGGTTCCGGAGGATTTCTGGACCCGCAATTTCGTTTCCGCCTTCACAAAGCCATGATCACGACCTTTTTGTCTGCAGGGTAATCGCGGGGTTGAAGTGCGCCCGTGAAACTGGCATCACGCGGTCTGGCGCACGAAATTGATCCGTATCCACCACGAAAGTGGTGATCCAACCGGATGAATGGCTCGAGAGAGGTTTGATTTCAATGGATTCGATCGCACAGCTTCCCGGTGCAGGGCCCGTTACCATGATACTGGCGTTTCTGGTGGTCCTGACCATCGTCGTGTTTTTCCATGAATTGGGTCATTTTCTGGTGGCGCGCTGGAATGGGGTGAAAATCGATGCCTTTTCCGTGGGCTTCGGCCCCGAGCTGTTCGGTTTCAATGACAAGCACGGGACGCGCTGGAAACTGGCAATGATACCGCTCGGCGGTTACGTGAAGTTCCATGGCGACATGAATGGCGCATCCATGCCTGACAACGAAGTCATCAATGCGATGACGGATGCCGAACGTGCCGAAAGCTTCGCGCACAAGAAAGTTTGGCAAAGAGCCTCGATCGTTGCGGCGGGGCCGATTGCCAATTTCATTCTTGCCATAGTGATTTTCACTTTCAGCCTGATGTTCATCGGTCGAGTCATATCGGATCCGCTGGTGTCAGCTGTTCAGCCGGGAAGTGCAGCCGAGGCTGCAGGCTTTCAGGCCGGCGACATCGTGAAACTCGTGGACGGCGAGAAAATCGCTTCCTTTACCGATATTCCACGCCTTGTTGCGCCCAATCCCGGGCGCCAGCTCGTATTTACCGTCGAGCGTGATGGCAAGGAACTGGAATTGCCGGTGACGCCGAGACTGGAAGTGCGCAAGGACCGTTTTGGCAATCGCGAGGAAGTCGGACTGATCGGGATCACGAATGATGGCCAGGCGGCCAATGCGAGGGTCGAGAAATATGGTCCGGTGGACGCGTTTGGTCGCGCCATCTACGAGACCTGGTTCATCATAACGCGGTCTCTTTCCGGTTTGTGGGACATGATCACGGGTGCCATTTCCGTCAAGCAGTTGAGCGGTCCGATCGGGATTGCCAAGACATCAGGCGATGTTGCTACGCTTGGCATTGGCGCATTGGTGAATTGGGTGGCGCTGATTTCGGTCAGCATCGGCTTGCTGAACCTGTTTCCGATACCGATTCTGGATGGTGGGCATCTGGTGTTTTATGCCTATGAAGCAATCAGGGGCAAGCCGCTGAGCGACAATGCGCAGGAATACAGTTTCCGGGTCGGGCTTGCCCTGCTGTTGACATTGATGGTGGTGGCAACGTGGAATGACATATCGACGCGCATATTCAACTTTGGATAGCGGATTTTGCCATTGATTCGCCTTTTCCGGCTGGCAGAACCTGGTTGAAAGCGGTGTGATGGCGGCAGAATCGACGATGCGTTAACTATTGCACTGAATTGGCATGACCTTTGTGCAACACGTTGACGGAATGATAAAATTCTTGAGCGAGCAATGGTTGCGCGGGACATAAAACCTAGTAAAAGGTTTGTTAACGAGGTGGGATTCTGTCTTCAGGGATTGAATTGCACGCAAGAAGCATGATGGGGCGGTAGTAGGGATTTCCTGCAATCACGTCATGTTTGTGGAAAATGGCGGGCGATCCCTGCCGATATCCGGGCAACCGGGCAGAAACTGGCGAAATTTGGAATGATTCCTGTGATCAGAAGAATGTTCAAAGCGGCTACAGTGGCGATAATGCTGGCCTGCATGTCAGCAGTCGGCGGTACCGGAGTGCTTGTTGCATCCACGAATGTCGCCAGTGCCGCCGTTGTTTCGCGGATCGATGTGCGTGGCAATTCGCGCATGGATGCACAGACGGTTGCCTCCTATCTCACCATCAAGCCCGGCCAACAGTTCAACAATCAGGACATTGACGATTCCATCAAGGCGCTGTTCGGCACCGGCCTGTTCACGGATGTATCCATCTACCAGTCTGGCAATACGCTTGTTGTGGAAGTGGATGAGAGCGGTATCGTCAACCAGGTATTCTTCGAGGGCAACAAACGCCTCAAGGATGAAGCGCTTTCCTCGATTGTCCAGACTTCATCACGCTCGACCTATTCGGAAGACAAGGTTGCTTCCGATGTGGACCGCATCATGGAGGCCTATTCGCGGGTTGGCCGCAAGGATGCGACTGTCAGCTATGAAGTGGTTCCGCTGAACAACAAGCGTGTCAACGTGATCTTCCGCATCAACGAAGGCGACAAGACCAAGATCCGGTCAATTTCGTTTGTCGGGAACCAGGCCTTTGGCGAAAGGCGGCTTCGTGACGAGCTGGAAACAAAGCCGAGCAACTGGTTCAGCTGGCTCAAGAATGATGACATCTATGATGCTGACAAGCTTCGTACCGATGAGGAGCGCCTGCGCCGCTTCTACTACAATAACGGCTATGCGGATTTTCAGGTCCTGTCGGCGGATGTGAATTTTGACGATGTCGCTAACCAGTACACGATCACCTTCAATGTGGACGAGGGTCCGCGCTACAGCTTCGGCAATGTATCCATCGACAATTCGATTGCCGAGATTGATACCGACTCGCTGTACTCGCTGATCGAGACCAAGGCCGGAAATCACTACAGCGCCAAGAAGGTCGAAGACACGATCATCGCTTTGACCGAGGCGATTGCGGAGCGCGGATATGCATTTGTTCAGGTGCAGCCACGCGGCAACCGCAATTTCGATACGAACACCATTGATGTCACCTATCTGATCGATCAGGGACCGCGCGTTTACATTCAGCAGATCAACATTGTCGGCAATGACCGCACCCGTGAGCATGTCATTCGCCGCGAATTTGACATCTCGGAAGGCGATGCGCTGAACCAGGTGATGATCCAGAAGACGAAGCGCCGTCTGGAAGCGCTTGGTTTCTTCGAGCGCGTCGATATTTCGACCCGGCCTGGCGATTCACCGGATCGCGTCATCGTGGTTGTTCGCGTCGAGGACAAGGCTACGGGCGAGTTCTCCATTGGCGGCGGCTACTCAACTGCGTCTGGTGCCCTGGGAGAAATCTCCTTCTCCGAAAAGAACTTCCTCGGGCGCGGGCAGTATCTTAAGATTGCAGGCAGCTTTGGTACAGCAGAGCGCAATTACTCGCTGAGCTTTACCGAGCCCTATTTCCTCGGCTATCGAATTTCGGCCGGTTTCGACCTGCAGTCATCGACTTCAGACTCGACGTCGAACCGTGCGTACGGTGTTGACACGGTAGGTGGGGCCATTCGCTTCGGAATTCCGCTGACAGAAAAACTGTCGTCGCAAGTATTCTACACTTATAGCAGTGAAGATCTGCGGATTGATGCAAGCCGTCTTGAGCCCACCAGCACAGTTGATGCGGATGCTATTCAGGGTAACGCTGCAGGTGAACTCTCCGCAGCGCTTGCGCCGCCTGTTTCACCGACAAGCTGGGTGAAGTCTGGTATTGGTTACTCGCTGAGCTATTCGGATGTCGACAATTTCCGTGATCCGCGCGACGGTGTGCTGTTGAATCTGCGCCAGGACTTCTTTGGTGCCGGTGGGGATGCGACTTATATCCGTACTGAGGCAAAGGCTGCGCTCTTCGTGCCCTTGCTTGAAGAAGCTGATGTTGTAGGCATGTTGCGCGCGCGCGGCGGTATTAATACGACATTGGGAAGTTCCGATGGTTACCGTGCCCGCGATAATTTCTATCAGGGTTCCAAAGATATTCGTGGCTTTGAAAGCTATGGCTTTGGTCCACGCGATCCGGTGACAGGTGACGCGCTTGGCGGCATGTATTACTGGAATGCGACTGCGGAAGTAAC
>JAGRLM010000002.1:4475-19500 GCA_020441795.1 Nitratireductor sp. | reverse complement strand
AATTCACACCCGCCGCTGTCATTCGTAGCTATGCCGCTGACGCCACCATCGACATCAAGCCCTGGCTTCTGCTCTGCGCGGCCTTCGCCCTGGCACTCGATTGCCTCGCCGTGCTTTGGATTGCCGGAATGCTTCGTTTCAGACTTCCTGCCCGCTCCGCCTCAACTGCAGCACTGCTCGTGGCAATCTTTGCCGGCACGCTGCAATTGGGAACAGACAGCGCATTCGCGCAGCAAGACAACCAGCAGAACGGCGTGACTGCGGAAAACAAGGCCATCGAGGATTATTCCGCGACCCTTGTTACCCGCATCGGATATGTGATTACCGGAGACAGTGCGCTCGATGCGGTTAGCCGTGACGGCATCTCCGGCCTCAACCGTTTCCTGGCATCACGGACGGCTCTCGAACCGGGGGAACCGGCGGCAGTCGACATCGCGTCGGACGAACTGTCCTTCTATCCGCTGATCTACTGGCCGATCAGCCTGAGTTCACCCATTCCCGATGCAGCAACCATGGCCCGCGTCGATGCTTTCATGAAACAGGGCGGCTCCATCCTTTTCGACACGCGAGACCAGGTTGGCGGCGTCTTGGGAGGAACATCGGCCTCGCCGGAAGCCATGCGTTTGCAGGCAATCCTTTCAACGCTCGACATTCCGCCGCTGCAACCCGTCCCGCCGGACCATGTCCTGACCAAATCCTTCTATCTGCTTTCAAGTTTTCCCGGACGCTATGCAGGTGGGGAATTGTGGGTGGAAACATTGCCGACCAGCACCTCGCAGGAGGATCGCCCGGTGCGCGCTGGCGACGGTGTGTCGTCCATCATGATAACCAGCAATGACCTTGCCGCTGCCTGGGCGCTGGATGCCAATGGCCAACCGCTGTTCCAGACCATCCCTCCGGATCCCGCGCAGCGTGAATATGCCTTTCGCGTTGGCGTCAACATCATGATGTATGTGCTGACCGGAAACTACAAGGCCGATCAGGTTCACATTCCGGCTTTGCTGGAACGGCTTGGCCAGTAGGAAGACACCATGGATTTCACACTCGCCTTTGCCCCGCTCCTGCCGCTCCCGGTGATCATTGTCATAGGTGCAATCACCGCCGCACTGGCATTATACGGGCTGTCTCGCGGCATTCGCGGCTCATGGATTCGTCTCTTCGCCTTCGCAGTCATGACGCTGGCCCTTCTGAACCCCGCCCTGCTGTTCGAGGAGCGTGAGCCGCTCAAGAGCGTGGTTGCCATCGTCACCGACAAGAGCGGCAGCCAGAAACTGGATGGCCGCGAGCAACAGACCGAGGAAATCAGAGAAGCGCTGGTCGAGCGACTGCAGAAATTCGACATGTTCGACATTCGCCAGGCAGAAGCCCGCGACCAGGTTTCGGCTGCCACCGATGTCTCGACGGCGTTGTTCGGGACCCTGCAGAAAACCCTTCAGGACGTCCCACCCGAACAGATTGCCGGTTCCATCCTGATCACCGATGGCCAGGTTCATGACATTCCGCAATCGCTTGCGGGGCTGGGCATCAAGGCCCCCGTGCATGCTTTGGTGACTGGTCGCGAAGGCGAACGCGACAGGCGCATCGTCGTCACCTCTGCACCTCGCTACGGTGTGGTCGGCGAAGACTTCGAGATCAATTATCGCGTGATAGACCATGGTATCGAGCCAGGCGCGCCGGTGAGCGTGATCGTTTCCATAGACGGCGAACCTTTGGCGACCGAAAGCGTCCAACCGGGCGAGGAACGCAATTTCATCGCTACCATCCCCCATGGCGGCAAGAACATCATCGAATTGCGGGCTGCACCGGCCGGCAACGAAATCACGGAAGTAAACAATCGCGCTTTCGTGACATTGAACGGCATACGCCAGAACCTGCGTGTCTTGCTGGTATCGGGCGAACCGCATTCTGGCGAGCGGACATGGCGCAACCTGCTGAAATCCGATCCGTCGGTAGATCTGGTGCATTTCACCATCCTGCGCCCTCCCGAAAAGCAGGATGGAACCCCCATCAACCAGTTGTCGCTGATTGCCTTTCCAACCCGCGAATTGTTCGTGCAGAAGATCGATGAATTCGACCTCATCATCTTCGACCGCTACAAGCGCCGCAACGTGCTTCCGCTGCTCTATTTCGATAACATCGTGCGTTATGTCCGCGACGGTGGTGCCTTGCTGATTGCCGGGGGTCCCGAATTCGGCGAAAGCCCGACACTGTCGATTGCCGGGCCATTGCGCGAACTGTTACCCGCTGCCCCCTCCGGGCGCACACTCGAAGGGCCGTTCAAGCCCATGGTGTCGCAAACCGGACTGCGCCACCCCGTCACCCGGGGCCTTGACGGCTGGAACGAAAAGGACCCGAAATGGGGTCACTGGTTCCGCACCATCGCTGCTGACAGTGTGATCGGCGAGACGGTGATGACCGGAAAGGACGATGCCCCGCTCGTTGTTCTCAATCATTTCGGCGAGGGCCGTGTAGCGCTTTACCTCTCCGACCAGGCATGGCTGTGGGCGCGCGGCTTTGATGGCGGCGGCCCCTATGTGCAATTGCTGCGACGCACCGCGCACTGGCTGATGAAGGAACCGGAACTGGATGAAGAGCGCCTCACCGCGGACGCTGAAGGCCAGAAGCTCGTGATCACGCGCCAGACCCTTGGCGATGAAGCCGGCGAAGCACGCATTACCGGGCCATCCGGCAACAGTTTTTCACTGCCATTCAAACAGCAAGGCCCGGGCCTTTGGCAAGCCGAGGCAGAAGTACCCGACTATGGTCTTTATACCGCGGTAGATGGAAGTCTTCGTGCCCTCACCCATGTCGGCCCGCCCAATCCGCGCGAATATGCGGAAGTGGTCAGCACGACGCAATCGCTGGCACCTGCTCTGGAAGCAGGCAGGGGTTCAGCCATCAGGGCGAGCGCCGCATCAATGCCGCGCATTGTTCCGGTCCGCGTTGGAGCACCAGCCTCCGGCGATGGCTGGATCGGTCTGGAAAACACCCGCGCCTCGGTTCTGACCGGCATCAACCGCGTGCCACTGTTCTCCGGTCTTTTGGGTCTTGCGATCCTGCTTCTTGCAATGGCATCCATGTGGGCGCGCGAGGGCAGTCGTCCCTGAACACCGGAAGCAAGGACAAAGAGCATCAAACAAAAAATGCCGGGAGATGGAACTCTGTCCATTTTCCGGCATTTTGCGTTCTATTGACTTGGGCTGCAGATCAGGAAATCAGGCCGACCATAGATTGGCGATCCCGTTGCCGAGGCATGTCATTCCATCGCGCTCAAAGAACTACGACTTCGGCACCCATCTTCACGCGGTCATAAAGGTCGATCACATGCTCGTTGATCATGCGGAAACAACCATTCGATGAAGCTGTGCCAATCGACCCCGGCTGGGTGGTGCCGTGAATTCGCAGATAGGTGTCCTGCTTGCCCTGATAGAGATAGATCGCACGAGCGCCGAGGGGATTGTTGGTTCCACCATCCATGCCATCGGCATAGCGCTTGTAGTGACCAGGATCACGCGCAATCATTTCCTTGGTCGGAATCCAGCGCGGCCATGGCTGCTTGGCACCCACTGTCGCCTTGCCGGTAAACAGCAGGCCTTCCTTGCCAACGGCTACGCCGTAACGGATCGCGGAAATCGGCGACTCGACGAAATACAGGAATTTCTTCTTGGTATCGATGACGATTGTACCCGGCTTGTAACCCTTGAAGGAAACCGTTTGTGGCGCAAATTTCGGGTCCACCTTGAATGGCTTCTTCTTTGAAAGAACGGCCAACTGCTCGTCATGCTTCTGCTGTTCTTCGTCAAGCACAACTGCTTCAGGTTTCTGGGCATTAAAAAGTCCGAACATGAAAGGGATCTTCGGGCGCTCCGGCTTTGCTACCGGTTCTTCCTCGACTTTTTCAGTGGCCTTCTTGGTGCTAACCTTGATGATTTTCTTCTTCGGCTTGCTGCTTTCGGCAGCAACGGAAGGCTTGCTCTGGGCAAGAACCGAGACCGGGTTCAAGGCAAGTCCGAAAATGCTGACGGCTGCCAAAAGAACAAAACTGCGATAATTCATCATCGATATTCCACATGGCTTGTATCTGGCACGGGGGATTTTCCGCCAATTGCCAGGGTTTGTTCGTTAAGACGCATCAATGCGGGACTGTTCTCAGTCTCTAGTCGAAGCATGCACATTGTCAATATTACTTTGCCCTACGTAAGCTCACAAACACGCGGCTGTGACACGAAATCAATGCGGTGTAACATTATTGCACGAAGCGCCGGGCCATTCCGCTGTAATCCGACAATGCCCCCGCCTGCATCTCGCAATACAACATTCGTGCCGGATCGGCAGGGCCGGGAAGGATGATCCGGCCAACAGGCAGGGCCTTGAACCCGAACTTCCGGTAATATGGCTCGTCACCAACCAGAAATACAAACCGCTCACCTGCCAGACGCACCATGCGCAAGGAACGGTTCATCAATTCGCGTCCGATTCCGAGATTCTTGAAATGCGGTGAAACTACCAGCGGCCCCAGCATCAGGGCCGGATTGTCGCCGATCAGAATTCTGGTCAGCCGCACTGAACCGGCCAGCACATGCCCGCCATTGCCGTCTTCAAGCACGGCTGTGAAGCTGAAGGCACGCTCGTGCCCAACCCCTTCGCGCAGGCGGAAAGCAGCGCGTGCAAACCTGCCCGGCCCGAAGGCTCTGGCACCAAGCCATTCCACGGCTTCATTCTGCTCGGCCGTTTCCGGCGCAATCTTTAAGGTTATCGAAGACATGACAGTCAATCCGGATTGCTGAAACTTGCAACCAGCGCTGCCAATCGGATCAGCGCTATGGCGTGGCTATAGAGACACCGCTTGCCACAAAGGCGCGATGCCGGCAGGTTCGTCGTCGCTGCGCTATCACGCGTGTCATCACGAAATGTGCTCCAATCGCCTCTAACCGGCACATTGCCAATCCGATACAACCAATCCAGATGCGCGATTACCATGGTCAAATCAAACGCGCAAATCCAATCGCGTTGCATTGCCATCGCTCGAAATCTGCGGGGTGACGCAGTGTTCAGCATCTGCGGGGTTATCCTTGGTCCGATAGGCAATATGTAAGGTTCAAACAAAGTCTGAAAGGAAATGTCTTGGGTCTTCTCGTTGACGGAAAATGGCACGATCAGTGGTACGACACCAAATCCACGGGTGGAAAATTCGTGCGCTCCGATGCGCAGTTTCGCAACTGGATCACGCCGGATGGCAGCGCCGGCCCGTCGGGAACCGACGGGTTTCGTGCGGAAGCCGGTCGCTATCACCTCTATGTGTCATTGGCTTGCCCCTGGGCGCACCGGACCCTGATCTTTCGGGAATTGAAGGGACTGAGCGAGGCGATCACTACATCGGTAGTCCACTGGTACATGGTCGAAAACGGTTGGGAATTCACCGGCGAGGACGGCTCGGACAATGACGAATTGAATGGCGCAAGATATCTTTGGGAAGTCTATACGAAGGCAAATCCGACCTATTCCGGCAGGGTCACAGTTCCCGTCCTGTGGGACAAGGAGCGCCAGACCATAGTCAGCAATGAATCTTCGGAGATCATTCGCATGCTGAATTCCGCCTTCGACGGCATTGGCGCAACGCCCGGCGACTTTTATCCCGAGAACCTGCGATCGGAAATCGACAGCATCAATTCCTCGGTCTACGACCACGTCAACAATGGCGTCTACAAATGCGGCTTCGCCACGACACAAGACGCATATGACAAGGCATTCGCCGAATTGTTCAGTGAACTGGACAGCCTGGAAGAGCGGCTGTCAAAGTCGCGCTACCTTGTCGGAGGCACACTGACCGAGGCTGACTGGCGGCTGTTCACCACCCTCATTCGCTTTGACGCCGTATATGTGGGCCATTTCAAATGCAATTTGCGCCGGATCGAAGATTATCCGAACCTGTCAAATTATCTGCGCGAACTCTACCAGATGCCGGCAATTGCCGGCACGGTGAACATGCGTCACATCCGCCACCACTACTATGCGAGCCATGAGACTATCAATCCGCACCGCATCGTACCAGGTGGACCGCTTCTCGATTTCGACGCCCCTCACGACAGGCACCGCATTGCCACCAGCAGGTGACGGCAACCACTACCAGTCGGATGTCACCGCCTCTCCGTGAAACAGCTCGGCAATGCGCCGGGCTGTTCCGCGTGAGAGATCGTCCGGCAAGGCATCCTGCGGAAAAAAGCCGGCTTCCGCGATTTCCATGCTGGATTTGAAATCCCCCGCGCTTTCCCAGGAACTGCAGCGATACAGCAATACGTGATCACGACCATTAAGGCGGCTGTTGAAAAACGCCCCCTGCAACTGCGGCGTCTCTGTAATGCGGATGGATGCCTCTTCAAGGACTTCGCGCTTGATCGCATCAACGGCGTTTTCCCCCGGCTCAACACCGCCTCCGGGAAAATGCCATCCCTTAACATAGGTATGGCGCACCAGCAGGATGCCGCCATTCCCGTCCTCCACAATTGCTCGAACGCCAAGCGTAAGCGCGCGGCGCAACAACAAAAACCTGTGCACGCCACGCCGCAGGTATGAACCTGCACCCATGTCAACTCTCCTGCGCCATGAACAGCTTTGCCTTGCCTGCGAGCAGGCTTTGGGCTATTCGCCGCTAATGTTTCGCCTTGCCCACCTATCCGACATTCATCTCGGACCGCTTCCCCCGATGCGCAGGCGCGAACTCATTTCGAAACGGATTACCGGCTATGTCAACTGGAAACGCAATCGCATGCGTTCCCACCAGCCGGAAATCCTTGCCAAACTTGTCGATCATCTGGCCACCACTCCCCATGACCATCTTGCAGTCACCGGAGACCTGATCAATCTCGGCCTCGAAAGCGAGGTTGAAAATGCCAGGACATGGTTGTCATCGCTCGGCCCGCCAGAGGACGTGACGCTTACCTGTGGCAATCACGATTCCTATGTTCCGGGTATCCTTTCCAGGGCTTTCGCAATCTGGGCTCCGTGGCTGACGGATGATAGCGGAAAGACCGCAACCCGCAGCCGGGATTTCCCCTTTGTCCGCCGCCGTTCCGGCGTCTCGATCATAGTTTGCAACTCGGCCCGCGCTTCCATGCCTTTCATGGCGACCGGATATTTCCGATCCAATCAGGCCAAAGCACTTCGCGCCATCCTCAAGGAAGAAGGCGCAGCCGGCAATTGCCGCGTCATCCTCATTCATCACCCGCCCTCCAGCAAGGCGACGGCTTGGCACAAGCGCCTGGTGGGAGCATTGCTGTTCAGGCGCGTCATTGCTGCCGAAGGCGCTGAACTGATACTGCATGGCCACACGCATCTGGCCAGTATCACCGCCATTCCCGGCAAAACTTTGGCGGTCCCGGTTATCGGCGTCCCATCTGCTGCACAGGCCCCCGGCGGGAAACGTCCCGCTGCACGCTACAACCTGTTTTCAATCGTCCGACAGCAGGAAAAGTGGGAAATCACCATGGACGAATACGGATATGGCCAGTCATCGGCTGAAGTGGAACACCTGGCCAGGCACAGACTGGCCTGACCCGAAGGGGTTTCAAAGTGTTGGCAAGCGTCCAAACCAGGCCCAGGCAATCATGCCCGCTGCGCCAGCCAGTATCCCCAGCAGGAACAGGAAGAATGTGAACCAGCCGGAGCGCTTGCGCGCTGGTTCGGGTATCGAGGCCAGAGCGATCGCCTGGCTGTCTTCCTTCGGACGGCTGAAATCATAGGATTTCATCGACAGCCACTCGCCCTCGACCATCCGTTCCTTTTCCAGAACGCGCTCGGCAACGTAGTCTGTCACCATGCGGGCCATCCGCTCACGATCATCGCTCTCGCCAAGCACGATGCGACCAAGCCGCGTGTCCTTGACAAATTCATACACCCTGCGATCCCGCGCCATGCGGACAAATCCGGTCATGTCGATCCACAATCGCGGTGTTTCTCCGCTTGTAAGGGCAAATTCGAACTGGTCGTTTTCGGCCGGCAAGGCATCGAATACCGGCTGCAGATCCTGCGCGAGCAATTCAAGCCTCGCCCGCGACGCCTGTTTCATGTCGACAACCACATCATCCCGGTCAGCCCGGTTGTTGCGGATACGTTCCATGGCCTCCGCAAGATCGTGAACCTTGTTCTCGATCTTCTTGGCGTCGATTTCAGTATCGGCCATTTCGACCTCCCGGTCTTGAATTCCCCGCTTGCAGCGGGATTAACGCATGGTTAACAATTCCTGCGCGAATTTAACAATTGTGGCCGCCTGTTTCAAACGAAGTTTTTCCATGCAAACCGCTGATGAAACCCCTCCCCTTCCACGCGCCTGCCAGATTGTGGCGGAGACTGCCATGTCCGCCGGACAGGCAATTGCCATCCGGATCATGAAAGACAGCACGCGAACCGCTGAAGAGGCTGCGGCGGCCTGCAACTGCGAATTGGGCCAGATCGTCAAGTCGCTGGTCTTTCAGGGCGCTGATAGCGGCAATCCGATCCTGTTGCTGGTCAGCGGCGCAAACCGCGTGAAGGAAAAGCATGTCGCGGCAACGATCGGTGAAAAAATCATCCGCCCGGATGCTGCCTTTGTTCGCGAAAAGACCGGCTTTGCCATTGGCGGAATTCCCCCCTTCGGCCATGCCAGCCCCATGGCCGTTCACATGGATGAAGACCTGTTCCGGTTTGACACCGTTTATGCAGCGGCAGGCACGCCCAGTTCGATCTTCGCCATTGATCCCGTCTCGCTGCAACGACTTTGCAATGCCGCACGCCTGACGGTTACGGGCTGATCCTGCGGCCTGAATTCAGCGCATGTTTTCCTCGATCAGCCGGATGATGGCCGCGGGAATTTCATCAATCAGCGCATGACCCGTATTTTCAAAAACATGGGTGCCAAAAATTCCGGGCAGCTTGTGTGCCTGACGTGTCGGCGTGACCCGGTCCTGCGTTCCCCAGATGACCTTCACCGGTATTCCAAGTTCGGCAATCCGCTCAAACGGCAAGACCTTCTGGTGTTCACCATCCAGGATTCGCTCGGCAATCGCGGCAAGAATTTCGTTGGCACCCGCTCGTTGGCGATCTGCGACTACCGCATCGATGGCAGCTTCGGGAACCGGCGTTGCCCAACCGTAGAACTGTTCGAGCAAAGGCAGGACTGCGTCCCGGCTCGACGCAGCAGCCAGGCGGCGCAGCAGCCGTGAATTGATTTCCCTGCCAAAGGCACCCGGCGCAAGCAAAGTCAGGGAAGCAACGCATTGCGGTTTGGCCAATGCCGCAAGGCAACTGACAGCACCGCCCATTGAATGGCCGCAGAAATGCGCCTTGTTGACGCCAAGGGACGACAGAGTGGCAAGAACCGCATCCGCCATGGCGCGGGTGCCACCGCCCACCGGCAGATGCGCTGACTTTCCGTGACCGGGCAGGTCAAAGACCAGGACTCGGGCCTTGTGCGCCAGTTGCGGCGCTATCGGCTTCCAGCAGGCGCCTGTTGCAGCAAATCCGTGCAAGAGCACTAGCGGTATTCCTTCGCCGCCGCTGTCTGTGAAATATGGAATATCCGTCATCACGTTTTCCGTCTGGAACAGGTTTTTTCAGCCAACGCATAGTCGTTGAAAGCAGCAAAGACAAACTTTCCTATTCGGTCGGCGGCACCTTGACGAAACCGGCTTTGGCAAGTCCCTGGACTAGGCTCTTTGTCAGATCAGCAGGATATTTGGCCTTCACATAAAAGGCGTCGGGATCACGCGTGAAGCTTGTATTGCGCGACTGCAATTCGTCAAGCAACTGCCTTGCCACATCCGACTTTCCGGTCTGATTGGCCAAAATGAGCCGCAATGCGATGTAATGCGACGTGCTTCGACTGCGTACCAGTTCGGAATAGGCAAATGCCTCCTCCGGACGCTTTTCCATCAGCAGTCCGCAAGCCAATCCATAGACCCACCATGACTGGAATTGTCCGGCATTGTCGACTGCGCGCTTGAGCAATTTGCTGCCTTCGCCATATCGCCCGGCATAAACCAGCGCATATCCGTAACTCGCAGTGAAATCGAGATTATAGGGGTTCAATTCATGAGCCGATTGCGACCAGCGCAATGCCTGTGTTTCCGCCCCCTGTCGTGCCAGCACATAGCCCATCGCCGATGTGCATGCGCGCTTTGCGGCCCTCGCGACAATGCCTGTTCCGCATAGCGTTGCGCCTGTTCCATGCTGGCATCCAGCGGATAGCCGCGCTTGTCGGCAACGCTTTCGACCATCAGGCTTGCGAGTTCGGCATAGACCAGCGGTGACTTGACGCCGCGTTTGGCAATACCATCGAAACAATCCCAGGCCTCGCGATGCAGCGCATCGGTCTGATCGCGGAAATATTCGTGATTGAGGATGATACAGCGCGTCAGCGAATTGCCGTTGTCATTGGCTGCGACATCGGCAAATATCGCGCCACCATCGGTAGCCGTCAAACTGCCAATCCGCGCCATTTGCCCATCAAGCGCAGCCCGGACACTGGTATCGACCTCGGAAGTCATGACCACTTCACCGCTTGCCACATTCACCAGCCGGACAGCCGCCTTGCCGGGAGCGACCGAAATCACCGAGAACCGGTAATTCGTCGTAGATGTGCTGCCGTCACCAGTGATCAGCCGGATAGTATCGAATTTCGGCAGCATGTTCTGCAATTCATTCGCGACCAGCACGGTTTCCGGCTTGTCATCTTCAGCCACAATCCCGACAGAGGGAAGCAGGTCCGATGTGATTGAGCCGCGATGGCCGCGCGACGGCGCATTCACTTCCGCCGTTGTCACAGGCGCCATGACCTGCTCGCCGAGCAGCGAGTAGACGACATATGCCAGCATCATGATGATGGTCGCAATCGCCAGCCAGTAGAGCTTCATGTGGCGCAGGATCTGCGGCGCCAATCCCGTTTCATCGGAAGCCGTACGCGGCTGTCGCCGGGACTTGCTGATCGTTTCACCATCAACATTGCCACCGGCCTTTTGAGTTGGTGATGGAGATGCGAAGGTCACTACGGAGGTCTGCCCCCCAATCGCCCCGCGTAGTGCTGCGCTGATGCCGTCCTCGGACGTATCGCGTGCGTGATCGCCAAGCACACCGGCAAGGGTGGTACTATCTACAGTCTTGCGAAATGCGGCCGGATGCGGCTCCACTTCCTCATAGACAGGAACATATCCGCCCTTGGGAATGAGGATCCGCAGTCGCTCGCCCGCTCCTTCTTCCTCGTAATACTGTTCCAGCAATTCGCGAACACGCCCGGCATGAACCCTGACAAGCGGATCGCTGCTCGCGTCGAAGCTCGCATCCTTGCCAAAAACATCCACGGCAATGGTAAAGGCCTTGAGCCTGTCGCCGCGCCCGGCCTGTTCCTCGTTGACGACAAAATTCAACAACTCGCGAGCGCGCTCCGATTTCTCGAAGGCGCGACTGGCAACTATCCTTGCCAGCACTTCCCTGACGGCCGCTCGCCCCGCAGCCCTGTCGTTTGCCATCGCCGCCACTCCGTGGCTGGTGCCCGTTTATCCGAACCATTTCAACCCGTGAATTGGTCTGGGTAGCTTCCCACAACCCTGAACCGCAACGACACTAGCGGTTCACCGGGGGGTGTCAATGCACGAACAGGCCAATACCGCAACCAGGGCTGATACCCGCAGCCAGCCACATTGCCTATTGCAAGCGATTGGCCGCCGATACAATTGCTTCAAGCGAGGCCGTCACGATATTCTTGTTGATGCCGGCTCCAAATATCCGCCTGCCATCGGATTCGATATCCATGTAGCAGATGGCACTGGCATCCGAGCCGCGTTGCAACGAATGCTCGGAATAATCCGCAACACTCAATGGCAGGTCAAGATAACGCGAAAGCGCATCGATGAAACCGTCGATGGGACCAGTTCCCCGGCCTTCGATTGAAACCTGTTTGCCATTGTCGGTGATCTCGGCCGTCAGTATGCGCAAGCCCTTGGTCTGCGGATCACTGATGGTGGTGTGGTCGACAAAGCGAATCCGCCCGCCCGGTTGCTCGACATATTCGCGCAGAAATTCCTGATAAATCCTGCGCGCCGGCAATTCCTTGCCTTCCTTGTCGGTTATCGCCTGGATCACATTGCGGAATTCGACCTGCAGGTTGCGCGGCAGGTTCAATCCGTAATCCTCCTGCAGGATATAGGCGATACCGCCCTTGCCGGACTGCGAATTGATACGGATGATTGCCTCATAGGTACGCCCGACATCCTGCGGATCGATTGGAAGATAAGGCACTTCCCAGACCGGTGTATTAGCCTTGCGGATCGCCTTCATACCCTTGTTGATTGCGTCCTGATGCGAACCGGAAAAAGCGGTATAGACCAGTTCGCCGACATAGGGGTGGCGCTCGGGAATGCGCAACTGGTTGGAATATTCGTAGACCTTTTTCATGCGCTCGATATCAGAGCAATCCAGCATCGGATCAACGCCCTGCGTATACATGTTGAGCGCCAGCGTGACGAGATCGACATTGCCGGTCCTTTCGCCATTGCCGAACAAGGTTCCCTCAACCCGGTCTGCGCCCGCCATCAATGCCAGTTCCGTCGCTGCAACACCCGTGCCACGGTCATTGTGGGGATGGAGTGAGATCAGGATCTTGTCGCGATTGTCGATATTGCGGCACATCCACTCGATCTGGTCGGCATGGATATTGGGTGTCGACATCTCTACTGTCGCGGGCAGGTTGAAGATCAGCTTGTTCTCGGTGGTCGGCTGGATGATTTCAGCAACCGCATTGCAAACCTCGAGGGAGAATTCCAGTTCAGTACCCGTAAAGCTCTCTGGCGAATATTCGAACCTGTAGTCACCCCCCGCCTTGTCCGCCATGTCTCGGATCAGCTTGGCAGCATCCATCGCGATCTTCTTGATGCCGGCGCGGTCCATGCCGAAGACAACGCGACGCTGCAATTCGGAGGTCGAATTGTAGAAGTGCACGATCGGCTTGTTGGCACCTTCAAGCGCTTCAAAGGTACGGGTTATGAGTTCGGGGCGGCACTGCACCAGCACCTGCAACGAAACATCATCAGGAACATTGCCCTGCTCGACGCACCAGCGCGCGAAGTCGAAATCGGTTTGGGACGCGGAAGGAAAACCGATCTCGATTTCCTTGAAACCCATGTCGAGCAGCAGGTTGAACATGCGTTCCTTGCGGTCCTGTCCCATGGGGTCGATCAGCGCCTGATTGCCGTCGCGAAGGTCAACCGAGCACCAGATCGGTGCCTTGGTAATGGTCCTGGACGGCCAGGTCCGGTCTTTCAGGTCGACCTGCGGATAGGGCCGGTATTTCTGTGCTGCATCTGGCATCGTATTCGACATGATAAATCCCGTTCGGTTTTCCCGCATCGGCCAAGGCAAATGGCGATTGCGGTCTCTATTGCATGATTGGATGGATAGGGAAAAGGGGGCAGGATCGCTGGCGATCAATTCGACCGCCGGACGCCCCGCTATGAACGGGTCCGACGGCCGCAGCTAAGGAGCAGGGCAAGGCACAGCATACCGCCACGCTGCGCGCGACCGTCAAGAATGATGTTTGCTGGCACTTCCTGAATGTTCATGCCCAATTGATATCCCACCCTTCGTATTTTCGCAAGCGTTGCAGCAATGCTGCGCTAGGCGTTTTTCGAGCCGGAACGGCGGGTGAATTGCGCAAACACCTCCAGTGTCTCGTCGCTCACATGATGCTCTATACCTTCAGCATCACGGCGTGCGATCTCCGGGTCAATACCCAACGCCACCAGAAAATCCTCGACGATTGCATGGCGCACCCGCGCGGCAGCTGCAATGCCTCGCCCAGCCTCGGTGAGGAATATACCGCGATAGGCCTTTCGAACCGCCAGCCCCTCCTCGCAGAGCCGCTTCAACATTCTCGCCACCGTTGGCTGCGCAACACCCAGCCGCGCAGCAATATCCACTTGCCTGGCCTCGCCCAATTCCCGGATCAGGTCGTCAATCAGCTCGACATAGTCCTCGACCAGTTCGCCCTTGCGCGCCTCGCGAGCCTGGCGAAACGCCTCGGCCTGCGCATGAATTGCAGGCAGGCCCTGCCCCTCGCCTGGACCGCCGCCATTTCGGTCGACAGAAGGCAAATCGGGCCTTTCACGTCCGGCATTTGCCACGGCGTTCCCTTCCTTCAGATTGCCCCAATATGGCAGGGCAGAAATTTCGCCCGTTGTTTTGCTTGAAATCGCATCAAAAGAAAACCCCAACGCCGGATATGGACAAACTTAGCACAAGGCATTAATTATAGCATATGCTAATTTTCGATACGGTCGGTGGTAAGAATGCTTGATGTGCCGCAGAGGGTTTCCCCAGGTGGATTGACCGGGCGAACCAACACTGAAATACGCGCCGTTCTCGACGGCAAGCGCCGTGGAGTGCGCGCCATGCTGCCGTTTTTCGGCCCGGCAGTCATTGCTTCCATCGCCTATATGGACCCCGGCAATTTCGCGACCAACATCCAGGCTGGCTCCGGTTACGGCTATGCTTTGCTTTGGGTGGTGCTTTCGGCAAACCTGATTGCCATGCTGTTTCAGGCAATGTCCGCCAAGCTCGGCATTGTTACCGGTCGCAACCTCGCCGAAATGTGCCGCGACAACTATCCGCTGCCCATGGTCATCGTCATGTGGATAATTTCCGAGATTGCGGCCATGGCAACCGACCTCGCGGAATTTCTCGGCGGGGCCATCGGCTTGTCGCTGTTGATGGGAATTCCCCTCTTCTGGGGAATGGCGATCACGGCGATCATTACCTACGCCATCCTGATGCTGGAAAGCCGTGGTTTTCGCGAGATGGAAATCATCATCGGCGTGATGGTTGCCATTATCGGCCTTTGCTATGTCGTCGAGCTGTTCCTGGCACCGGTGGATTATGGCGAGGCGGTGAAGGGCCTGCTCATTCCCTCCATGCCCGATCAGGCAGCATTGCTGATATCGGTCGGCATTATCGGTGCAACGGTAATGCCGCATGCCGTCTTCCTGCATTCCGGCCTCACCCA
>JAGRLM010000002.1:1472-4402 GCA_020441795.1 Nitratireductor sp. | reverse complement strand
GCCATTGCAGGCATGGTCAACATGGCCATGGTAATCATGGCAGCAGCAGCCTTTCACAACGGCTACAGCGAAGTGGCTGAAATCGAGACTGCCTATCACACACTGACACCGCTTCTGGGTGGTGCTGCAGCTGCGGTCTTTCTGGTTTCGCTGCTGACCTCCGGCATATCAAGTTCGGTAGTCGGCACCATGGCCGGTCAGATGATCATGCAGGGCTTCGTGAATTTCTCGATTCCCATCTGGGTACGTCGCGCCGTGACAATGGTGCCTGCCTTCGCGGTCATCGCATGGGGCGTCAACCCGACACAGGCGCTGGTGATGAGCCAGGTAGTCCTGTCGATTGCGCTTCCGGTCCCGATGCTGGCATTGCTGCACTTCACCTCCAGCCGCCGGATCATGGGACCGTTTGTCAACCGTCCCATCATCAAGATACTGGCGAGCTTCGGCGCACTGATCGTGTTGACGCTGAACTTTGTCCTGCTCGCAGGCGAATTCGGAATGCCGATCCCGTTCCTTGGATAGCGGGGGGAGGGTGAAATCACCCACCCCGGGAATTGGACCTTCGCGCCAAATGCGCCACCACATTCTCGATCATCCGCATCCCTGCGTCACCGCCCAGCGACATGATCGACTCTGGATGGAATTGGACCGCCGCTACCGGCTCGCTGCGATGCTCGATCCCCATGACGATGCCGTCAGCGGTTTGCGCGGTGATTGTCAATTCCTTCGGCAGTTTCACCGGATCGGCAAAGATCGAGTGGTAGCGACCAATGGTGATTTCCTTGTCGAGGCCGGAGAAAACGATACCCGGTTTCAGCACCTTGATCCGCGATGGCTTGCCATGCATCGGAACCGCCAGCTGTCGCAGCGATCCGCCATAGGCCTCGGCAAGCGCCTGCAATCCTAAACAAACCCCGAATACCGGAAGATCGCGCTTGCGCGCCTTGGTGATCGTCGCCTTGCAATCGAAATCCGATGGAGTTCCGGGCCCAGGTGACAGAACCACGAGATCGGGCTGCAACTGATCAAACACCGAATCGTCAATCGGGCTTCGCATGGTTGTGACAACCGCCCCGGTCTGCCGAAAATAATTCGCCAATGTGTGAACGAAACTGTCTTCGTGGTCGACGAGCAGGATCTTGATGCCCTCGCCCACCCTGGCTACCGAGCGTATCTGGCCGGCATCATTGGATTTGCCAGCCTCGCGAACCGCAGCAATCATGGCGGAGGCCTTCAGCTCGGTTTCGTGCTCTTCCTCCACCGGATCGGAATCGAACAGCAGCGTGGCACCTGCCCGAATTTCGGCGATGCCCTGATTGAGGCGCACCGTTCGCAGGGTCAGCCCGGTATTCATGTCGCCATTGAAATGCACCATGCCAACAGCCCCGCCATACCAGGCACGCGGGCTTTTTTCCTTTTCCTCGATATAGCGCATCGCCCAAAGCTTCGGAGCGCCTGTGACCGTCACTGCCCATGCATGGCTGAGGAAACCGTCAAAGGCGTCCATATCGGCCCGCAAGCGTCCCTCGATATGGTCTACCGTATGGATAAGGCGGGAATACATCTCGATCTGCCGACGGCCGATCACCCGAACACTGCCCGGCTCGCATACGCGGCTCTTGTCGTTGCGGTCGACATCCGAGCACATGGTAAGCTCTGACTCGTCCTTCTTGGAGTTCAGCAGTTTCAGGATCTGCTCTGAATCCTCAATGGCATCGCGCCCGCGCTTGATGGTTCCTGAAATCGGACAGGTCTCGATACGCCGCCCCGATACGCGGACAAACATTTCAGGCGATGCACCAATCAGGAACTCGTTATGGCCGAGATTGATGAAAAACGAATAGGGAGACGGATTGATGGTCTTGAGCTTGCGCGCAATCGCGGAAGGCAAAGTCGTGCAACGCTCATAGAAGGTCTGGCCCGGCACGACCTCGAACAGGTCGCCCCGCTTGAATTTCTCCTTCGCGGTTTCCACGATCCTTGCATATTCGCCAGGAACATGGTCGCCACGCGGCGGATCATAATCGGCAGCAATAAAGGGGTGTTCCTCGCCACCGCGGGCTAGGCCTTTTGTCGACTTGTCGACCACTTCGAATTCATAGCGGTCGTGCCAGGCAATCGCCTGATGGTGATCGACAACCAGGATTTCATCCGGCAGGTACAATACGAGGTCACGCAGGGTTTCCGGCCGTTCCAGTCTCTGCTCGATATTCTCGAATTGGAACGCCAGATCATAGCCGAAAGCGCCGTACAGGCCGATATTGGCATCATCCTCGCTGAAGAACAGATCGACAATGGCGCGAACCACCGAGAAGACTGTTGGCGCACGTGAGCGCATTTCCTCGCTGACAATTCTTCCTGCTTCGCAGACCGCCAGTTCCAGGCGCCTGTCATTGCGGTTTGCATGGGCAACATGATCATGCCCGCTGAGATGGGCTTCCACCGCATCCAGCAATATCAGGCCCCGCTCGTTATAGGCGATCACCGAAACTGCACGGCCCCTTGCCTCGATGCCAAGTGGTGGGTCAACCACTGCTGTATCCCAGCGCGTATAGCGGCCCGGATATTCATAATTGGAAGAAAAAACCGCACCGCGCCTGCTGTCGATCCGGTCCAGCATGTCGGAAATGGCAGATTGATAAGGCGCGGGAAAACTTTCCCGCGTGACCCTGACCCCGCCCTTGGTAACATATGCGATTGGCTGCGAAACCATGTCTGCTATTCCCTGTTTCCAGTTCTGTTTTCGCTGGATTGCCCTGGCCGGAAAAAAACAAAGCCGCCCGGAGCTTCCTCCAGCGGCTTCAAATCCCTCATGCGCACACGGGTGACCATCGGCCGCTTCAGCGGACCTGCCACCACCATGTTGTTGCGCGTTCAGTCTTCATGCAAGCATCTTTACTTTGCTGGCCCCGACTTCGCAAGGGGGACAA
>JAGRLM010000002.1:0-1395 GCA_020441795.1 Nitratireductor sp. | reverse complement strand
GTTGGCAGGTACACGCTGTGCCGAGGATTTAGCAGGGGGATCAGCACATCGTGTCTCGTAACGGCATCTCTGCCGTGTGTTCCGTTGTTATATATAACTATAGGTTGTATTGGTAAAGAGACTATTAACGCCCCGGTTGCATTTTCCAAAAGGAAACAAAACCAGGAAGGATTAAAATTATTTAATGATTACAACAGCTTGAGAAAGAGCCTGATTGGGCTTCGAGCTCTAGAGGTTGATGCCGCCGTCGCTATGCGCCTTCTCTTCCGGCTCGACATGAATGGTGATTCGCGCCCGACCGACCTCCTTGCGCAAGGCATCTTCGATCCGGTCACAAATCGCATGTGATTCGCTGACACTGGTGTCACCCGGCACGACCAGATGGAACTCGATGAACGTCACCGGGCCTGAGCGCCTCGCCTTGAGATCATGCGCCTGCAAGGCACCTGCCCCCGCTCCGGCAATGGCGTTCTCGATTGCCGAAATCGTCTCCTGGTCAGGAGCAGTATCCATCAGACCGCCAATGGACATTTTCAGCAATTGCCAACCCGACCACAGGATGTTGAACGAAACCAGGATTGCGAGCAGTGGATCAAGCCAGGCGATCCCGGTTGCTAGTGCAAGCGTAATGCCGAGCAGGACCCCGGCGGATGACATCACATCAGCAAACAAGTGCCAGCCATCGGATTCGAGCGCCGTTGATTTCAGTTTGCGCCCCTGCCGGATAAGGACATAGCACCACGCACCGTTGATCACGCCGGCAGCAATGTTGGCGGCAAAGGCGCCGGCGGGAACGTCCAGGATTGCCTGATGACGAATGGCATCGAAAGCTGCCGCAAAGATCGACCATGCCGCAGCACCAATCAGGATGGCCTCCAGCATCGCGACGAAATATTCCGCCTTTTCATGCCCGTAGGGATGGTCGTCATCAGCCGGGCGATTGGCGTAAAGAATTGCACCCCACGCCGCGAATGCCGTGACAACATTCACCACGCTTTCAACCGCATCGGAAAACAGTGCAACGCTGCCCGACAGCCATGCAGCAAGCGATTTCAACGCCAGCACGACAATGGCGACGATGATGCTTTTCCAGGCGATAGAGGCGGCTTGCATTCCAGTTTTCCATATAAAAAACCCCGCAGGGCCATCCCTGCGGGGTGTATCATTGCAGACGCCCGGATCAAAGTCCGGATTGCTTCCTATGTGCCTAGAACAGCCCTTCCACATTGCCTTCGTCATTGAGGCGAATGACCTCAGCGGACGGAACCTTCGGCAATCCCGGCATGGTCATGATCTCACCGCAGATTGCCACGATGAATCCGGCACCTGCCGAAAGCCGTACCTCGCGCACGGGAACGGAATGGCCCGTTGGTGCGCCGCGCAGGTTGGGATCGG
>JAGRLM010000318.1 GCA_020441795.1 Nitratireductor sp. | reverse complement strand
GGCAAGCTGGATGGCGCATTCGGAAAGAACACCATCACGGCCATCGAGAAATTCGCCAAACAATAGGGATTGGATTGCCCGTTATTGGCTGCCGGACAGCGCCCGTTGCCACGCCGAGGCCATTGCATCCCGGTCAAACCTGCCGCGAGTGCCGATGCATACGAGCCTGTTGCTGCCATCGTCACTGGCGCCCTCGCTGATTTCAATGCGCTTGCCGACCTTGTGAACGGTGATCATGTTTCCATCTTCGAGCCGCAACCTGCCCTTGGCCCGATAGATGCCCAACTCCTCGTCACCCAGAAAAGCCAGCAGCCGGTCGCGGGCGATAATCTCCTCGCCCTGCCAGTTCCAGCTCTCGAACGGCACGGAGTGAATTTGCAATCGTTCGGCCCTCGCAGTCACACTTCCCCTTTTCGGCAGCGCCTCCCCAATTGCGGGGTCGAGCAATCGCGCCAGTAATTCGGCTTCATTCGTGAAAATCGGCGCGTTATCGCCAAGCATTGCCAATTCGAGCAGCAAGCCGGCGTTCTGATCGGGTTCACGAAGTGATGTCTTGGTAAGCAGCAATACACCCGCAGCCCTGATCTGCCGCAGCAGCGTGTCGCTCAGGATCGGATCAGAATATGTATCCATGAAATTGACGGCATCGATGAGCGTTACGATGCTGCGCAATTGCAGTTCCTGTTCCGCGAGCGCTATTTGCCCGATCTTTCCAGGATCAGCCACTCCACTGGTTTCGATCACCAGGTGATCCAGACTGTCACGCCGCGCTAGAATGCGATCAATCGCGTCATAGAGGTCGCCGCCGATCTGGCAGCACATACAACCATTCGCGAGCGCAATCAGATCGCCATCCCGGCTTTCGATCAGGCTTTCATCCAGTGCAATGGCACCAAAATCATTGACCAGCACCATGATGCGCTGGCCATGCGCATCTCCAAGCATGCGATTGATCAGTGTCGTCTTGCCTGCCCCCAGATAGCCGGTGACAACCGAGACCGGGAGTGGATCATCCTTTGCGGACATCGCTTCGGCCATGGCTCAGACCATGAACACTCTGCCGCCCATCACCGTTCCGGCAACTTCAACATCCTTGAGCGCCGTTGATTTGACCTTTGTCGGATCATCCTCCAGAACGGCAAAGTCCGCCTTCTTGCCGACCTCGACGGAACCGATCTCACCGTCGAGTTTCAGCGTGTAGGCCGCGCCCAGGGTCAGGGCATGCAGTGCCTGGGCGACGCTGATCCTCTGCTCCTCGCCCAGCACCCTGCCCGATGGTGTCAGCCGGTTGACTGCGCACCAGCCGACATGCAGCGGCCCCATCGGCGTTACCGGCGCATCGGAGTGGATTGCCAGCGGCACACCATGGCGCAGCGCCGACCCGCAGGCATCGATGCGCATCGCCTTGTCCGGTCCCATGGTGAGTTCGTAGTGCTGATCTCCAAAATACCAGATGTGATTGGCAAACAGGTTCACGCAGACCCCCAGGGCGGCCATCCGCCTGAATTGCGATTCATCTGCCATCTGGCAATGTTGCAGCACATGACGGTGGTCAAAACGCGGATGGCGAGCCTGCGCCTCTTCCAGCGCATCAAGTGCTGCCTCGGATGCTTCATCCCCATTGACATGGATGTGCATTTGAATGCCCTCAGCATGCAGCGCAACGATCTGCTCCTTGAGCTGGGCTGGCGGCGTGTTCCAGATTCCATTGCCATGGCCGGTGACGTATCCGGGCCATTTCAATCGACCCGTATATCCCTGGATCGAGCCGTCAGCCATCAGTTTCACCGCGCCAAGCCGCAGCCGGTCAGTCGAACGCTTGCGCAGCGCCACCACCCGTTTGGCGACTTCGGCGGCTGGTTCCGTGATCCCATTGAGCGCTGGCACGATGCGCAACTGGAAATCTTCAGCGGCAGTTACCGCGAGCAGGCCCGCCAGATCATCTTCCGGCAATTCGCTGAAAAGGTCGGTTGACGTGGTGACGCCGACGCGCATCGCGGTGCGAGCAAAGCCGCGCATCGCTTTTTCGGTACGCGCCAGTGCCCGGAAGTCTATTCCGAGCCTCCGCATCACCGGAAACATCACCGCCATCTCCTGCAATTCGCCATTCGGCTCGCCATCGGGGAAACGAGCCAGCCCTTCAATGTTGGAATTCCGGTCATAGCCGGCAAGTTCAAGCGCCTTCGAATTCACCGTCATCAGATGGAAATTCGAATGCATGACCACGACCGGGCGGTCCTTGGATACCTTGTCGAGATGCTTGCGGTTGAGCCTTTCCGAGGTAAAGAAGATCGGATCAAAGCCCCAGGCAATGACCGGCTTGTTATCGGGCAGAGACGCAGCTGCCTTTTTAAGTCCGGCGGCAACAGCATCGGCATCCGGAAGCCCAGGCCAAAGCTTGCCGTCCGGATCGATGCGGTCCTGATACCCGGCATAGAAATACTCCCACATCGCGCCTGCCATCATATGGGCATGGCCCTCGACAAAACCGGGCAGCAGCACTTTTTTCTTGAAGCGGTCATCATGGCTCGCCTTGCCCCAGGCATCCGCGCAATGCTTGTCTCCCACAGCCAGAATGAGCCCATCGCGGACCGCCACATGCGTGGCTTCCGGTCTGTTGGGATCCATGGTTATGATCTTTTTGGCCTTGAATACGGTGATATCGCCCTTTTTCCCGGACATTGTGCATCTCCACTTGGCTCATGCTGCGTTGCGTGCCTTTGGCAACAAGAATGGCCCTCGTCTTCCCCTGGCACAATAGGGCCAATCATGGAGGAAACATCTATCCAGTTTCGACGAATCCATTTGCCGCTTGCCGGAATGAATTGCAATTCCTGCCCATTGTGTTTCACTTCGACAACACCAAAAACATCCAGGAGGGTATCAGATGATCAAAATCAATCGCCGCGCATTGCTGGGCTCGGTTGCAGCAATCGGGATCACATCCAGTCTTCCGATACCTGCATTTGCCGAAGAGATCACCAAGGGCGGTACACTGGTAATCGCGTCCAGTCAGGTTCCCCGCCACCTCAACCCGGCTGTCCAGTCCGGCATTGCGACAGCTGTCCCGGGCACACAGATCTTTGCTTCACCGCTGAAATATGATGAGAACTGGAACCCACAACCCTATCTCGCCAAGAGCTGGGAAGTTTCTGCCGATGGCAAGACCGTGACCCTGAAACTGGTCGA
>JAGRLM010000317.1 GCA_020441795.1 Nitratireductor sp. | reverse complement strand
ACTGCGCGCGATTGCGTGTCACCGTCGGGAATGGTCTTGATGAAACTCGGCTGCAGAGGATAAGTCATCCTGCAATTGTAGCGCAGTCTTTCAAAAAGACGACTTCTATTGCCCGGTCCCTAGCACCTTTTTGAGTTCCGGCAGGAACTTCGACCCGAGATTTTCCGGTGTCAGCGGTCCAACATGCTTGTAGGCAATCAGGCCATTGCGATCGACGATAAAGGTCTCGGGCACGCCATATACACCCCAGTCGATTGCGGCGCTGCCGCGTGGGTCTACCCCGACAGCATCAAACGGATTTCCGAGTTGGCCAAGGAAACGAAGCGCATTGGCCGTCTGGTCCTTGTAGTTGATGCCAACAATGCGGACATCCTTGTTTTCGCGCAGTGCCATGATCAGCGGATGCTCAAGCCTGCAGGGGGCACACCAGCTTGCCCACACATTGACCACGGTGACGTTTCCCTTGAACGATGCCGTGTCGATGCCGGGAACAGCCTTTCCGCTTTCGTCGAGAAGACCGTCGAGCGAAGCAAGCGAAAATTCGGGAACGGGCTTTCCGATCAGTGCAGAGGGAATATCATGCCCCGAGCCGCCCGATTCGAGCTGTTTGAGGAATACACCTGCCAGCCCCAGAAATATCAGCAAGGGCAGCGCAGCGAGCCAGATGCGGCGGCGCGGATTGGCACCATCCCCGTTTCCCGGTTCAGACATCGGTCTTTTCCCGCGCTGCCGCACGGCGCCTGATGCCGCGCTGTTCAAGTTCCCGGATTTCGCGAAGCCGTGCGCGGTGATCGAGCAACGTCCAGATCACGAGACCGGCAATCACGGCAGCACTCACCAGATAGGATGGAATGATAAATGCGGAATATTGCCCGAACATGCGCTATGCAGCCTCGTTTTCACGTGCAGCCATCATCCGCATCGAACGGACCCTGCGACGCAGGATCTCGTTTCGCATGTTCATCAGGTGCAAGGTTACAAACAGCAATGTATAGGCAAGGGCCATCATCAGCAGCGGATACAGGAAGGCGGTATCCATCGCCGGACGACCAAGCCGGCTGACACTCGCCGGTTGATGCAATGTGTTCCACCAGTCGACGGAAAACTTGATAATGGGGATATTGACGAAGCCGACCAGCGTAACGATCGCCAGGGAGCGAGCGGCAATCGCGGGTTCCTCGATTGCTTTCGACAAGGCAATCAGACCCATATAGATGATGAACAGCACCAGCACCGATGTCAGGCGCGCATCCCAGACCCACCAAGTGCCCCACATCGGCTTGCCCCAAAGCGATCCGGTGACCAGCGCCAGAAAGGTAAAGGCGGCTCCAATCGGTGCGGCCGCCCTCAGCGAAACATCGGCAAGCGGATGACGCCAGACCAGCGTTCCCAACGCGGATGCACTCATGATCGAATAGCACATCATGGCCAGCCAGGCTGCCGGAACATGGATAAACATGATCAGCACGGTAGCGCCCTGCTGGTAGTCTTCGGGTGCCGAAAAGCACATCCACAATGCGACCAGCAGCGCGACAATGGTAATCGCCGCAAGCCAGGGTATCACGGGATTGGCAATTGCCAGGAACCGTGTCGGATTTGCCAGATCCCACAGGCTGGCACGTTTTGCAGTCAAGTCGTTCATGTTCGACATCTAGCGTGACGAGCCGTCCAATACAATGCCACCATCTGTCACTCCGCCGACTGACCAATTGCAAATGCTGCGGCCAACGGCCCCAGCGCTGCAAAGAACAGGGTAATTGCGCACAGAATAAGAAATGGCGGCAGGAAGGGTGCAGGGTCTTCGACTGCACCATAGGCTGCCGTCACACCGAAGATCAGCACGGGAATGATGAGCGGCAGAATGAGGATGGCAATCAGCAATCCACCCCGCGCCAATGTTACGGTCACCGCAGCGCCCACTGCACCGATGAAGGTGATGGCCGGAGTTCCCGCAAGCAATGTCAGCACCACTGCGCCGATCCCTTCCGCAGACATGTTCATGAACAGCCCGAAGACGGGCGCTGCCACAATCAGCGGCAGGCCGGTTGCGACCCAATGGGCAAGGCATTTGACCATCACAACCAGCGCAAGCGGGTGGTGCCCGGTCAGAAGCAGCGCCAGCGATCCGTCTTCGCGATCCTGCTGGAAAAGCCGCTCCAGACCCAGCAACCCCGCCAGCAATGCTCCAATCCACAGGACCGCGGGTCCGATACGGGCCAGTAATTTGAGGTCCGGCCCGACTCCGAATGGAATGACGGTGACGACAGCCAGATAGAACAGCAAGCCGGTGAGCGCTCCCCCACCCACGCGCGACGCAAGCCGCAATTCCCGGACAAAAAGCGCTCTCATTGCATTTCCGCCGTTCGCGACACACCACCGGTATAAGCGCCCATATCCAGGTGGATAGCATCTTTCAGGCCAAGTTCCTGATGCGTCGCAGCAATCAGAATGCCCCCGCCTGCCACATGTTCCATCGCAAGCCTGGCAAACATTTTTTCCGATGCTGCATCCAGTGCCGCAGTCGGTTCATCCACGAGCCAGACCGCGCGGTCTGATACCAGCAGTCGGGCAATTGCTATGCGGCGTTTCTGGCCTGCAGAAAGAAAGCCTGCAGGAAGATCAATGGTGTGGGCTAGCCCGATCCTTTGCAGGGCCGTTTCCACATACGGACCCGCCCCGAGATAGCTCTGCCAGAACAGCAGGTTCTCGCCGACGCTCAGTGATGGTTTCAGCGCGTTGTCATGGGCCAGATAATGGCAATGCTCGCGCAGCTCCGCTTCACCTGCGCCTTCAAGCGCAATCCTGCCTTCCGCAGGGCGCAGAAATCCGGCAATGGCCTTCAACAAGGTGGATTTGCCCGCACCATTGGCACCGGTGACAACCAGCGCCTGGCCAGCAGCAATTGCCAGATTGACGCCGGAAAAAATCCGGCGCTCGCCCCGATCTATGGCAAGGTTTTCAACAATCAGTTTCATACACCGCTTCTAGAGCGGGTCTTGTCCGATTGGAAGCATTTTGAGTCTGGGCAGTCCACCCCGCCAGACACCTGGCGTCATGCCAGGCAGGGATAGTCAGGCGGCGATCGCTGCGGCGCTGTTTTCCCGCTCAACCAGGATTTCCGCGATGGGAGCAAGGTCATAGTCTGCGCCACGGGCAATGGAAGTAACCATGTCGGTTCCCAGTTCTGCCGCAGCAGACTGTGCCCAAAGCAGGGTGCAGCGGGTACCGGTCCGGCAATAGAACAGGATTGGACCGGGCAACTGGGCACGAAGCATGGAAAACATTTCCACCACCGCGTCATCACTTGCTTCAAATCCCGCAACCGGCTGATAGCGAAACTCGAGCCCGGCAGCTTCGGCAGCTTTCTGCGCCTCGCCGCTAGGCAGCTGGCCTTCGGCTTCACCATCGGGGCGATTGCAGACAACCGAGCGAAACCCTGCTTCGGCAAGTGCTGCAAAATCCGCTTCCACCAATTGGGAAGCGACATGTACCTTGCCGTGAAGATGGATTGCCCTGGTCATTTCGTCATTCCTGATTTGGTGTCGCTGCCATTGGCAAATGCCACTGGCATGAAACCAATAATAGGGTCTGGTGTTGATGGCGGATAAGCGCAGAAGCCCAAACTGCCGGGCAGGGAGAGAAAATTTTCGCTTTGTGCCGCCTTTGCGCGCAAACCTGTTCTGCAGGGGTGCAATTCATCGCTATTCCACCAACAGCCTATTCACTAGCCCGGAAAAAGCCTCTATAAGGCCCGCGACCGAGCCAGCGGCCGGCAAAGTCGTGATTGAATTTCGCTTCGGAAAAGCGGTTGCTCCCCAGGAGTGACCCCTCCGGGCAAGCACGCGGAAATGGCCGCACCCGCTTTCAGGCGTGTTCCTAGACTTGCGCCAGTGTTTGCCCGTTCCGGTGCGCACATGCCCAACCTATGGAACACGCAACATGATGAACTCCCTCGACAGTTTCAAATCCCGCAAGACCCTCACTGCCAATGGCAAGGAGTATGTCTATTATTCCCTCGTCGAAGCCGAGAAAAACGGCCTGGCCGGCGTTTCAAGACTTCCCTTCTCCCTCAAGGTACTCCTTGAAAACCTGCTTCGTTTCGAAGATGGCCGCTCTGTCACCGCTGACGATGTTCGTGCAGTTGCTGCATGGCTCGAAAATCGCGGCAAGGAAGAAAAGGAAATTGCCTATCGTCCCGCACGCGTGCTGATGCAGGACTTTACCG
>JAGRLM010000316.1 GCA_020441795.1 Nitratireductor sp. | reverse complement strand
CCGAACCTGCTGATCCTCGACGAACCGACCAACCACCTCGACATCGATTCACGCGATGCACTGATGATGGCGCTCAATGACTATTCGGGTGCTGTCATCATCATCAGCCATGATCGCCACCTGATCGAGGCAACCGTCGACCGCCTGTGGCTTGTTCGCGACGGAACGGTGCTGCCCTATGATGGCGACATCGAGGATTACCGCACCGAGGTACTGACCGGCAAGCGACCGGTGGCAAAAGCCGAAAAGGTGGAAACAATCCCGCAAAAGCCGGCTGCAGAGCGGCGCAAGGATGCGGCCGAGCGTCGCCGCGAAATGGAACCGCTGAAGAAGCAGATCAGGGATGCGGAAGGCCAGATGGCAAGACTGCAAAAGCAGATTGCCGATATCGATGGCGAACTGGCGCGTCCGGAACTCTATGAAAAAGACCCGGGCAAGGCAGCAAGGCTGGCGCAGGACCGGGCCAATTTCGAAAAGAAGCTCATGCGCATCGAAGAAGACTGGCTTGCCATGAGCGAGCGCTATGAAAGCGCCGTCGCCTGATACCATCCGCAAAATAATGGGCTTCCAACCGATTGCCGAGACCAGCGAACAGGCGTAATTTTGCGTGGGGCGATTTGCTGCGAGGTGTTGCGATGCGAGTTCCGCTTTTTGTCGGCCTGATATTTGCGATACAGGCTGGTTTTTCCTTTCCTGCCCATGCCGACCCATTGAGTGACTGCCTGAACCCGGATGCCGAAGACCCGGTGACCCTGTGCAGTGCGGTGATTGACGATGTTTCGGCCTCGGATGATGCGCTGATCAAGGCCTTGCTGCGACGCGCAAACAGCTATCTCGACCAGGATGATCCGGAATCGGCCCTCGCAGATTTCGAAGTGGTAACGCAAAAGTCGCCACTGCTGGCGGAGGCGTGGCGGGGCAAGGCGAAGGCTGCATTCGACAATGGCGACAGCGACGTGGCCATGGACGCTGTGAACCGGGCAATCAGCCTTGATGACAAGGACGCGGTTGCGCATGAATTGCGCGGCGATATCGAATTCGATTCCGAGAACTATGCTGATGCCATTGCCGATTATGAAAAGGCAGGAGCAATCAATCCGGGTCGCGCCGATATCTGGCGGAGCCTGGCGGATGCCCATTCGGAACTTGGCGAATATCTGAAGTCCACCGACTTCTACACCGTTGCGATCAACCTGGAGCCGGATAATGCCGATTTGTACAACAATCGCGGCTTCGATTTTCTCAATGCCAAGGAATATGAAAAAGCACGAAGCGACTTCGAAAAGGCACTTTCGATCAGCCCAGATGATCCGCTTTTCCATCGCAATCTTGCCGATGTTCTGGCTGATCTCAAACGCGGTGACGAAGCCCTGACCCATTATGCCAGGGCGATAGAACTGGATCCCGGTGATTCATCGGCCCTGACCAATCGCGCGTATCTTTACATGACACAAAAGAACTGGACCGCCGCCCGGTCCGATCTCGACAAGGCGCTCGAAATCGACGAATCGGACCCGATCAGCTGGAGCAACCGTTCGGAAGTCCGCTTCGAGACCGGCGACATTGACGGCGCGCTGGAGGATGCAGATCAGGCACTTGGCATTGATGACAATGAAAGCGATGCCTGGTTCAACAAGGCTCAGGCCCTTGAAGCCAAGGGTAACCTTGCAGATGCGCTTTCGGCCTATCGATCCGCCATCGAAAAGGACAATCTGCCCGAGGCCAGAATACCGCTTGCGAATGAAAAGATCACTGCGCTTGAGGCAAAGCTCAAAGGTTGATTTCAGCCGCGGCCCCATCGGCGGGCCGGCTTCTTGCGACGGGTCGGTTTGCCTTTGTGGCCAAGGCCTGAAAACAACAGCAGGACAACACCCAGCGCCAATGCCGCATAGCCGGTATCGCGAATGCGATTGTCGGGGATTTCAACCTTGGACCGAATGACGGCCTCGACTCTTGCATAGTTGATGTCATTGGTTTCGGTCGAGCGGACAAAAACAATATAGTCCCCATCGGCATCAATCGAGAAAGGCGGCGTTACAAGGCTTGCGCGGCGAAGTGTCTGTTCGCTGCCACCAAGCTTGGGAACGCTCAGGTCAAACTCGCCTTCCATCACCGTCTTGCCGCCATGCGCCAGCGAGATTTGCAGCCCGGTGGTGCTGGACAGCAGTTTCAGCCCTGGCAGAAATTGTGCCTCGACAACCAGCCGCATGGGGTTGTTGCGTTTTGCCAGGCTTACCTTTTCGGCCCGCCAGCCTTGCTGCCAGCCGCCGTCCTTTCGGTCAAAGACGGTGACGCGGGCAAATTCACCGCCGGAATTTCGTGCAATCAGGGAAGGCGCGAAAAAACCTGCCCCAATGCCAGCCAGAATGAGCAGGATTCCAATGCTGCGCAGCATCTCAGCCAATCTCCGGTTTTTGCCAGACACAAAACCAATGCGGGATTTTGCGGTCGGGGCGCAAGAGTTCGAACGCATTGCGGGAAACCAGTTGCAGACCATGGCTGGCAAAGCCCATGGCATCCCTTTCCTGCAATGGCCATGGCGGGCCGGATGTTTCGCTGCCATCGGGGCGGATGCGGGTATAGACCAGCAGCGTGCCGCCCGGCGCCACCAGATCCGCAATGGCCGCAGTCATCCCTTGGAGCATCAACGGCGGCACTGCCTGAAGCGTGTAGCATTCATGGACCAGATCAAATCTGCCATTCCATCCCGCCGGCGGGTTCAAAAGGTCAGCAACCTGATAGTCGACCGCGCTGCCGGGGAAGCGCTGTCGCGCCCAGGACACCGCTTTTTCCGCAAGATCAAAAGCCGTTGTGCGATAGCCTGCAGCAGCCATTGCCTCGGCGTTGTCTCCCAGGCCGCAGGCGATGTCGATGGCTGTGCGACCATTGCCGGGATTGCTGGCAAGCCATTGTTCCAACTGTTGTTTTGGCTTCAGATCAGCCCAGGGAACGCCTGCGGCATCGCCCCCTGCCATGTCATAGACAGTATCGAAGAAAGCGCCGCGGTCTCCACCGTCGATCATGTCCTTGTCGAGCGGATCAATGCGCGCTTTCAACGCTTCGCGGCGGGCGCGAAACGCTTCGGGATCATCGCCGGTCATGCCATCTTCTCCCAGCGGCCTTCGGGGTTTTGCCGCCAGTAGGTAACGTCATGGCCAGCGGTCTTCTCGAATTTCCAGCGAGCGCGCGCATGTTCAAGCGCGGCGTTGTCATGGCCATCGAATATGTAGACGCCACGCTGATAGGGTGTCAGGTCGGGGGGCGTTGCGCCATCCACCATGAAGCGAATGACGGCGCCATTGGGGTTGTCCTCGCCTTCCGTCAGCCAGACGGGCTGGTCTGCTTCCGTTCCGTCGCACGTGCAGGAATGGGCGACGAAACTCTCGTCGGCAAAAGTCCACAGCTCCGAATCCAGCGCTTCGACGCGCTCACGCGATCCGGCCTGAACCACGGCACGCCAGCCGCGCTCAAGGCTTCGCTGAAGCAAGCCCGGAAGGGTCTGCTCCAGTGTTTTTTCGGTCAAGTGATAGAAGAGGACTTCGGCCATCGCCTCGCTGTATCAAACCTATTCGTAGTCGTTCGCCACCAGGCGGTCCAGCAAGCGCACGCCGTAGCCCGAACCCCAGGACTGGCTGTATTCGTTCTTCGGCGAGCCCATCGCGGTTCCGGCGATGTCGAGATGCGCCCAGGGCACATCGTTGACGAAGCGCTGCAGGAACTGGGCTGCGGTGATCGACCCGCCAAAGCGTCCGCCGATATTCTTCATGTCGGCGAATTTGGAATCAATCAGCTTGTCGTAATCGGGCCCCATCGGCATGCGCCAGACGCGTTC
>JAGRLM010000315.1 GCA_020441795.1 Nitratireductor sp. | reverse complement strand
AGCTATGCGCTGGTTGTGGATGGAACAAGCCTGAAGCCGCATCCGGGCCGTGTGGATTCGGCCTGGGGATTGCCCGAGCCGGCGCAAAGCGACGCTGCAACGGCAGACCCTGCCTCCGCCACTGCCGGCAAAAAGGCGGATGGTGCAAAGCCTGCTAACGCACCTGCAGCGAACTGATTTGCCGGACTGCCTTATCTTGGCAGTGTGGTTGCGCCCATCAGGTCAATGTCAATCGAGCGTGCAGCCTGACGGCCTTCGCGGATAGCCCAGACTACCAGTGATTGCCCGCGTCGTGCATCGCCGGCGGCATAGACCTTTGTAACATTGGTGCGGTAATCACGCTCATTGGCAGCCAGCGAAACATTGCCGCGACGGTCAGTGTCGATGGCCAATCCCGATTGCGCGACGAAGGTATCCTTCAGCGGACCGGCAAAGCCGATGGCGATGAAAGCGAGATCGGCGCGCAGGATGAATTCCGTCCCGGGAATGGGTCGGCGCTTCTCATCGACGCGGGCGCATTTCACACCGGTCAGCCTGCCGTTTCGGCCCACGAATTCCAGGGTTGCCGCTGCAAATTCGCGGCGTGCGCCCTCTGCCTGCGAAGAGGAAGTACGCAACTTGGTTGCCCAATAGGGCCAGACCATCATCTTGTCTTCCTTTTCCGGCGGCTCGGGGCGGATGTCGAGCTGCGTCACCTCAACCGCACCCTGGCGGAAAGCGGTGCCGACACAGTCGGAAGCGGTATCGCCACCGCCTACAACCACGACATGCTTGCCTCCAGCCCAGATTTCCTCTGACGGCCAGCCCGGATTTTCTATCGGTTCCTGGCCTATGCGACGGTTTTGCTGCACCAGATAGGGCATGGCATTGTGAATGCCTGCCAGGTCATTGTTGGGAATACCGGCATCCCGCGGCGTTTCCGACCCGGCGCAAACCAATACCGCATCATGCGTATCGACAAATTCCGACATCGGCCGGTCAACGCCGACATTGACACCATAGTGGAAGGTCACGCCTTCGCCCTGCATCTGCACGATGCGCCGGTCGATATGGTATTTTTCCATCTTGAAGTCGGGAATGCCATAGCGCAACAGACCGCCTGCCCGGCTTTCGCGCTCATAGACATGGACTTCATGTCCCACGCGCGCCAACTGCTGCGCGGCAGCCAGGCCTGCCGGACCCGAGCCGATAATGGCGATCTTCTTGCCGGTCTTCACCTTGGCGGGCTTTGGCACCACAAGGCCAAGCTCGAAGCCCTTGTCAGCAATGGCCTGCTCCACCGTCTTGATGGCGACAGGCGCATCCTCGAGGTTGAGCGTGCATGCCTCCTCGCAAGGTGCGGGACAAATTCGTCCGGTGAATTCCGGAAAATTGTTGGTCGAATGAAGATTGCGGAGCGCTTCTTCCCAGTCACCACTGTAGATCAGGTCGTTCCAGTCGGGGATCTGGTTGTGAACCGGGCAGCCTGTATCGCCATGGCAATAGGGAATGCCGCAGTCCATGCAGCGTGCTGCCTGGCGCGCCACTTCACCGTCCGGCATGGGAAGCGTGAATTCACGCCAATGACGGATGCGGTCGGATGCCGGCTGATACTTTGCCACCTGCCGGTCGATTTCGAGAAAACCAGTTACCTTGCCCATGTGTCAGTCCGTTCCCGTCATTCTGCCGCGACGCTGCCGTAGCGCATCTCTTCCATTTCCCGCAGGGCACGCCGATATTCGACCGGCATAACCTTCACGAATTTCGGACGGAAGCTTTCCCAGTTTTCGAGGATCTGCTTTGCCCGCGTCGAGCCGGTATAGTGCATGTGGTTGGAAATGAGCTGATAAAGACGCTCTTCGTCGTGATGGTTCATGTTGGAAGTAACGTCGACGCGTCCCTTGTGTGCAAGGTCGCCGCCATGGTGGTGCAGCTTTTCCAGCAGGTCATCTTCCTCGGGGACGGGCTCCAGCTCGACCATGGCCATGTTGCAGCGCTCGGCGAAATCGCCGACTTCATCAAGAACATAGGCAACGCCACCCGACATGCCAGCCGCAAAGTTGCGTCCTGTCTCGCCAATGATGACGACAACGCCCCCGGTCATGTATTCGCAGCCGTGATCGCCAACGCCTTCGACAACTGCAACCGCGCCCGAGTTGCGCACGGCGAAACGCTCACCAGCCACGCCACGGAAATAGCACTCGCCGGTAATTGCGCCATACATCACGGTATTGCCGACAATGATGGAGTTTTCCGGAACGATACGGGTGTTTTCCGGTGGCCGCACGACAATGCGTCCGCCCGAAAGACCCTTGCCGACATAGTCGTTGCCATCGCCTTGGAGGTCGAAGGATATGCCACGTGCGAGAAACGCACCGAAGCTCTGACCGGCAGTGCCGGTAAAGGATACGGCGATGGTGTCTTCCGGCAGGCCGTCATGACCGTATTTGGCAGCGACACGCCCCGACAGCATTGCACCGGCTGAACGATCGACATTGGTGATTGCCATGTCGATGCGAACCTGTTCACCATTGTCGATTGCAGGTGCCGCCATTTCGATCAGCTTGCGATCAAGGATGTCAATGATCGGATGTTCCTGGGTACGCGTCCAGTAAAGCTCGCTGCGATCAGCGTCAGGCTTGTGGAAGATGCCTGAGAAATCCAGTCCCTTTGCCTTCCAGTGATCGATCAGCGCAGCCTTTGAAAGCATCTGGCTCTCGCCGATCATTTCATTGAAATTGCGATACCCCATGGATGCCATGATCTCGCGCACTTCCTCGGCGACGAAAAAGAAGTAGTTGATCACATGCTCAGGGGCGCCGCGGAAGCGCTTGCGCAGGACAGGGTCCTGCGTGGCTATGCCAACCGGGCAGGTGTTGAGATGG
>JAGRLM010000314.1 GCA_020441795.1 Nitratireductor sp. | reverse complement strand
ATTCGCACCGGTGCTTCCTTCATTGGCCTCGGCACCCATCGCCAGCGCATGGTGATTTACCCGATTTCACCGCCAGACCCTGCGACGGGACTTGCCCGCATCAACTGGATTGCCGAAGTGACTGTCGACAATTCCACCGGCTGGCACAGCAAGGAATGGTTCCGGCAGGTCGAACTGGGCGAATTCATCCACCACTTCGAAAACTGGAAATATGACTGGCTGGATGTGCCCGGACTGATTTCCGGCTCCGACACGGCCTATGAAAACCCGATGATCGATCGCGATCCCGTACCTACCTGGCAGGACGGCCCGGTGGCGCTTATGGGTGACGCAGCCCATGCGATGTATCCGACGGGGTCTAATGGCGCGAGCCAGGCAATCATCGATGCCAGAACCCTTGGTGCTGCCTTCATTGCCCATGGCCTCGATGAAACTGCCCTGGGCCATTACGACCAACTGCTTTGCGGTCCGGTTTCGCAACTGGTCTTGCGCAATCGCGGCGCTGGGCCATTCGGGCTTCTCAATCTGGTCGATGAGCGGTGCGGCGGTGAATTCGACAATATCGATGATGTGATACCGGCAGAAGAACGGGCGCAGTTCATGGCCGGATACAAGGCGGCCGCCGGCTTTGCCATCGAACAACTCAACGCCGCACCACGCATGATTGCAGAAGGCGCCAGGGTAAAGCCCTGATATTGGCCCCTCGTTTCGGCACGCCGCATCAAATCGTGAATTGACTTCGGCCCTGCGAAGCCCGCACTGGATGAATGGCTTTGCCAATGCGCTTCGTGAGTCGGCGGCAATCAAGGCGACAACGCCATGTCTTCACCAGTTCTGGTGCATTCGAAGAATCCGCTCGAACAGGAGTACTCCCATGATCAGGTTTGAAAAGGTGCAAGCACCCACCGAAGCCGCTTTGGCCGAAAAGCCGTTATTGCCGGTCTTTACCAACGGCATGATCGAGAAGCTGGATGCCAGGGGCGGCAGGATCACGATCTCGCATGAGGCAATCGAAAACCTTGACCTGGCTGCCGCTGTAACCATCTTCCGGTTCTCGAATGCGGTGATGGCCAAGGACTTGGCACTCGGCCAGGTGATCCGTTTTGCTGCAGAAAAGATCAGCGGCAAGCTCACCGTCACCGGAATCGAATAACAGCGGTTGCGTTCGAACATCTTACGTATTAGTAAGAATCCCGAATTGAGGGCGCGGTTGCATTGACCGCCATTTGCACAAGAGGTCATCATGAGCATTGAAGCTGCAGCAGAAGCAATCCGCGCCAAGGTTGGCGACAATTCAGGCCTGGGCGCCACCGTCAAATTCGATTGCGGCGCCGATGGCGCAGTATTCATCGACGGCGCTTCTTCGCCAAATTCGGTTTCCACCGAGAACAAGGATGCGGACTGCACGGTCACCTGCTCCATGGAAACGCTCGAAGCCCTGATTGCAGGCGATCTCGACCCGACCGCAGCCTTCATGCAGGGCAAGATCAAGGTTGGCGGCGACATGGGCGTTGCAATGCGTCTGTCATCGGTTCTTTAGAGCGCTGCCATCGCCGGAAATTGAAACCCGTCATTCGTGGCGGGTTTTTTCTTGCCCGTCAGACACTCGGCCAGGTGTCGGAGAGCCTGTAGCCTTCCGGCCA
>JAGRLM010000313.1 GCA_020441795.1 Nitratireductor sp. | reverse complement strand
ACATGATCCATTGCGACATGCCGTTGATGCGCAAGGCAAGGGATATCGCTACCGCAATTGCACCCACGCTCACCAGACTGCCAAGCCACAGCCAGATGGACATCGAGGCTATCAAAAACACCACAAGGCAATTGTTGAGATAGATGCTGGTCTGGAACAGCGTCACCAGCCGCATCTGGCCATGCACGGTTTGCAGGAAGCCATCCATGCTTTCGCGTGCATAATGCGCTTCGCGTCCGGCATGGGAAAACAATTTGACCGTGCCGATATTCGTGTAGCTGTCGACGACGCGGCCAGTCATTGCCGAACGGGCATCAGCCTGCCTTTCCGATACCAGCCGCAACCTTGGAACAAACCACGCGATAAGCCCGGCATAGACCGACATCCACAAGACCAGCGGCAGCACCAGCCGCCAGTCGGACTGGGCCACGAGATAGATCATCGAGGCGAAATAGACGGCCACGAAGACGAAGATATCCATCACCTTCATCACCGCCTCGCGAATTGCCAGCGAGGTCTGCATGATTTTCGTGGCAACGCGACCGGCAAACTCGTTTGCAAAGAACTGCATCGACTGGCGCAGCAGGTAGCGATGCATCTGCCAGCGCGCAATCATCGGGTAATTGCCAAGCAACACCTGATGCACCACTACGGAATGCAGGCTGACCACCAGCGGCAGGCCGATCATAAGGAATCCGCCCATGACTGCCAGCCTGCCCGCCTCGTCTGACAGGAAGGATTCGCGATTGGCTGATGAGAGCCAGTCGACAATATTGCCGAGAAAGCCGAACATCATCACTTCGATGATCGCGATCATCGCCGTCAGCACGGACATGACGATCAGCCATGGCATGGCTGGCCTGGAATAGTGCCAGCAAAAGGCGATCAGCGTGTCCGGCGGCTGCCCCGGCTCATCGACCGGATATGGATTGATGCGTTTTTCAAAGAATCTGAACATTGAATTGGGTACTCCAGACCCTCTTTATGGCGCTTTTGGCACTGTGAGCAACACAATCGGCTGTGAGCAGTCGAAAAATATGGGTGATTCCGCCATCACTTGATGACATGGAATATTCATGCCCGACCTAGCACTCTACCAGCCAGACATACCCGGAAACACCGGAACCCTGATCCGCCTTGCGGCATGCACGGCAACCGTCCTGCATGTCATCGGCCCCGCCGGTTTCCGAATGGATGACGCTGCCCTGAAGCGCTCCGGCATGGATTACCTGGAACTGGCGAGTGTCATCCGCCATGTCGACTGGCAGGCATTCCTGGCATGGCGCCTTCGCGGGAATCGTCGCCTCGTGCTGATGACCACCAAGGCAAGCGAACCTCTATGGGATTTCCGGTTCAAGCCGGACGATATCCTGCTTCTCGGCAGGGAATCATCGGGCGTTCCCGAAAGCGTGCATGCTGCCAGTGACGCCAGGATCACAATCCCCATGGCACCGGAAGCCCGCTCTCTCAATCTTGCCGTGGCAGGTGCCATGGCACTTGGCGAGGCCATCCGCCAGACCAGAAACTGAGATCAGTCCGCTGTCGGATACCGGCGCATGGTGAATTCGATGATGTCATCGGGCAGCACGCGCCAACTTTCGATCTCACTGCCGTAGGCAGCCTTGGGATAGCGCTCAAGAAATGCGCGCGCGGCAAGTCGCGCCTCGTGACGCGGCAGTTTGAAATTCTGCCTTGTCCATGCACTGCTGCGCTGGCGCTTTCTGGTCCAGGCGAGATTGCTGCTGCGGATCGCATCCAGCCGCTGGGCATTGCCATCCGGCACCATGCCTTCCTCTGGTCGGTCTGTGACGAATCTGCCCGGCTTGCCGGTTCCCTGATGATCTTTCACGACTTGCTCCTAGTCTTTCATGCTGAACCGACATGGGCTTTGCGTCAATCACCCATCGTGCTTCTTGGTGCACAAAAATACTCCGGTCTTGTAATGGAGATTTCCACACTGTTAAAAGAGCAGAGGGAAACCTTTTGGCAAAGTCCGGTCCGGGCCCTGCCTTTACTACTGTGTCGACTTTTGGACAGGGGCGTGTTTTGAGTGAGCAAAGACCTGCAGTTCCGGCGGGACTGTCGAACGATATAGAAAGCAAGAAGACAGCAGCAAGCACATGGTTTGCTTCACTTCGCGATCAGATTTGTGCCCGGTTCGAGGAAATCGAGGATGAGCTGACCGGGATCGGCTCCGACCAGGAACCGGGCCGTTTCGAGCGCAGCCAGTGGTTCCGGCAGGAAGGCCATGGCGGTGGCGGCGTGATGTCCATCATGCATGGTCGCGTCTTCGAAAAGGTCGGTGTGCATATCTCCACGGTCCATGGTGAATTTTCCGAGGATTTCCGCAAACAGATACCCGGTGCTGATACCGATCCGCGTTTCTGGGCATCGGGCATTTCATTGATCTGCCACCCCTGGAACCCGAATGTTCCAGCAGTGCACATGAACACCCGCATGGTCGTCACCACCGGCAACTGGTTTGGTGGCGGTGCGGACCTCACACCGGTTCTCGATGAGCGCCGCACGCAGGAGCATCCCGACACGCAAGCCTTTCACAAGGCGATGAAATTTGTCTGTGACCGGCACAAGGCCGTTGCCGACTATGACCGCTACAAGAAATGGTGCGACGATTATTTCTACCTCAAGCACCGCGATGAAATGCGCGGCATCGGCGGCATCTTCTATGATTACCTGCATTCACCGGAAGAAGCGGGCGGGTGGAACGCGGATTTTGCCTTTACCCAGGATGTCGGCCGCGCCTTCAACGTGGTTTACCCGATGCTGGTACGCCGCAACATGAACGAGACCTGGACTGCGGAACAACGCGAGGAACAGCTGATCCGCCGTGGCCGCTATGTCGAATTCAACCTGCTTTACGACCGTGGCACGATTTTCGGCCTGAAGACTGGCGGCCATGTTCCATCCATCCTCTCCTCCATGCCGCCGGAAGTGAAATGGCCATAGGAGTCATATTCCTGCCCCATCAAGCTATGGCCATTTTTGCCTGGTAGGCTCATCTTGTCAGTCGGTTTCCATTGTCCGGATACCTGATCCGTCATTGGCATTAACAGGGCTGGCGGAATCTCGTTCGGCAGACTTTGTCCGGACGTCTGTTGCGTTTGAAACAGAGGAGGAAACCATGAAGGAATTCCAGTGTGGAACCCTGGTGCCCGGCTGTGAATGGCATGTCACGGGTGATGATGAAGCGGAAATCGTTCACCGTGCTGTCGAGCATCTTCGCAATGTGCATGGTGAAACCATCATTCGCGAGACGATGGTCGACAACATCAAGAAGCGGATTGGTCCGGCCAGCGAAGCTGCCTGACGGATCAGCGGCATCGCCGCTTGAAACAATCAGTCAAAGGATCACTCGACCCCATCACGGGCGCGCTGCATCAGTGCGTCATGGCTGAGTGAAAACCCGCTTTCGAGCCAGGCATGTTCCAGCATACCGAGCACGCGCCCCATTTGCGGGCCGGGTGAAAATCCTGCGGCTATCAGATCGCTGCCGCTTATCGGAAATGAAGGACGCTGCCAGTTGCCAGCCAATGCATGCAGCTGTTTCAGTGCGTCAACCTGCTTGTCGCGAACCTGCTCGTCCCGCTCGTAAGTCAAGATTCGGGCCATGGCGACCATCAACCGGTCAAGCACCGCCTGCCTGTCCGACATATAGAGCAACTTGGCAAACTCAGGCTCACTGGCATCGGGCAACGGCTCGACCGCCTCTACCCAGTTTGCCAGCCTTTCCCTTTCTTTCAGGGAAAGTTTCAGCCGCTTTCCAAACCCTGATACCGGCTCTGCCCTCGGCGGAATAATGGTCATGAGCCGCAATAGCGGATCACCTGCCAGCGCGAGATCCGCCTCCAATGCGATCATGGCAGGAAAACTGTCCGTGCCCCATTTCAGACTCTCGGGCAAAACCTCGCCCAGCACCCCGGTCGTGCGCATCCACAAGATGGCGCGCGAAGGGTCAGGGGCGTTAAGCAGTTTCTTGAGCTCCATCCATATCCGCTCGACCGATAGCCTTGCGATATTCGATTTCAAACGGGTACAGGCCTTCAACCCGTCGGCATCCGGCCGTCCGCCGCCATACCAGGCGAAAAACCGGAAGAAGCGCAGGATCCGCAAATAGTCCTCGCCAATCCGCTCTTCCGCCTTGCCGATGAAGCGCACCCGTCGCTCGCGCAAATCATCATAACCGCCAAGCGGGTCGAACAGCCTGCCTTCGCCATCGCAATAAAGCGCGTTCATGGTCAGGTCGCGCCGCAGCGCATCCTCATGCCAGTCGGTGCCGAATGCAACGACAGCTCGCCGGCCATCGGTCACAACATCCCTGCGAAGCGTGGTGATCTCGTATCCCGATCCATCACAGATCGCGGTGACCGTGCCATGTTCCTTGCCGGTCGCGACCACCTTGATGCCCGCTGCTTCAAGGCAATCTGTTACGGCATCCGGGTCAAGGGTGGTCGACAGATCGACCTCGTTGACCGGCTCGCCCAACAGCGCGTTGCGTACAGCGCCGCCATTTACCCGAACCTCGCCGCCACTGGCCCCGATTTCGGCAAACAGGCGTTTGAGGCAGGCATTGTCGAGAAAGCCGGCCTGCACGGCACTCAGTTTATCCGGCATTTTTTCCGGCAGGTCTTTCGGGGTACTGGCTGCGCTCATGCGAACATCCGGTCATGCAGGGCGCGAATAATGCCCGCGGTCACGCCCCAGATATAATGGCCCTCATAGGGCATCTCTAGGAAATAGCGTTCCTTGCCCTCAAAGCTCCTGCTGCCCTTGTGGTGATTGGCCGGGTCCATGAGAAACGCAAAGGGCACCTCGAAGAGATAATCGACCTCTTCGGGATTGGCCTGCACCCCTGCATCATTGTCGATCAGCGCAACCACCGGCGCAATGCGGTAGCCGGACCCGGTGTAATAATCGGGAAGCCGCCCAATCACCTCGGCATGAGACGGCTCAAGACCCACTTCCTCCTGCGCCTCGCGCAAGGCAGCATGTTCAACGCTCACATCGGTGTCGTCGACCTTGCCGCCGGGAAATGCTACCTGCCCGGCATGCGAATTCAGGTCATCGCGCCGCTTGGTCAGGAGCACGCTCAAGCCATGGTCGCGTTGAAAGACCGGCACCAGAACAGCCGCCGGTTTGACGGCACGGGAATAGACCCAGTCACGGAATTCGGGATTGAAGGTGAAATCACCATCATGCTCGTCCGGACCATGGACAAGCCTTTCGCGGGCCAGCATTCTTAACCCCTCGGCATCAAGGCCGACAGCGGGCGAGGATATGGTCAGGCCGCTGGAATGTCCCGTCGTCATTCGTGGTTGTCCATCTTCGACAGCCTGTCCAGTTCGTCCGCAGGCATGATCGGAAAAACCTCTCCCTTGCTCCGCAAGGCAAACATAAGCTTGCCATCGACTTCAATTTCCTCGCCATGCGAGATCAGTTCATACATTACCGGCCGCGCCAGCAGCGCCTCCAGCCGACCGCGAACCAGCAGATAGGGCTTCACTCCCTCATTGTCGTTCACGATCTCGTAGCGAATGGGATTTTCAGGCCCTGCCTCGACAATATCGCCGACATTGGTCCGAAATGTCAGAACCTGCTCGCCATCACGATGGCTGGCATTCATTTCAACGGCAATGAAAGGCGCATCCTCGACCGTGATGCCGATCTTTTCGACGGGAGTGACCAGATAGGTGCGACCGTCATCATCCTTGCGAAGCACGGTGGAAAACAGTTTGACGAGCGGCATTCGCCCGATCGGGGTGCCCAGATAGAACCATGTTCCGTCGCGCTTGATGACAATATCGAGATCGCCGCAAAAGTCCGGGTGCCAGCGTTCAACAGGCGGCAATCCCTTTTTTCGGCTGCCTGCCCTCTCAACAAGGGCCTGCAGGCCCGAAAGTCCGCCCGTTGGGCTCGCTTCCGCTGATTTTTCCCGATTTTGAGCTGATTTCGTCATTTTCCGCGTCTGTTATACCATCTGTCTGAATCATCCAGCCATGGGGCAACATAGCCTTCACAAAGTGTTTAGCAAGCATCGAACCTTGCAATGGCGTGAAGCGCTCCTACGATATAGGTTTGATGCAGAGATTTGCGTGAATCGTTTTCTGTTTCGCGCAAGCGCCACAATTTTCCCGCCAAACCGGTCTAGCGGTTTATCGGAAAACCCGCACGGAGCCACTCATGAGCGCAATTGACCGCACTTCAACACCTGCAGACGACAAGGCGGTCATCGCCTCGGCTGAAAAGGCCGTCAGTGAAATTGCCAGTGCAAGGCAAGCTGTTGCACAGGTCATCTATGGTCAGGAGGATGTGGTCGAGCGAGCGCTCATTACCGTTCTGTCTGGCGGTCACGCCCTGCTCGTTGGTTTGCCCGGCCTTGCCAAGACCAAGCTGGTCGAAACACTCGGCACCGTGCTCGGTCTTTCCGAGCAGCGCATCCAGTTCACGCCGGACCTGATGCCGGCAGACATTCTGGGTTCCGAAATCCTGCGCCAGGACAAGGATGGCAGCCGTTCCTTCCATTTCGTCAAGGGACCGATTTTCACCCAGTTGCTGATGGCTGACGAAATCAACCGCGCCAGCCCGCGCAC
>JAGRLM010000312.1 GCA_020441795.1 Nitratireductor sp. | reverse complement strand
GCCGCATAATTGCGCCCGACGCAGAATATCCGGTGAACGGGATAGACTGCCGTCTCGCCCTTTACCGCAACGGTTCTGGTCTCAGGAGCTGCGAACAGCAATTTGCTCATCGGGCACGTTCCTCGTAATAGCCGAGCTTCTCCTGAAGCGGGCGGTCATGAATGCGGACCAGGAAGGCATCTTCGCTGGCCTTGTGATTGATTTCGGCAAAAACCGGGGCGGTGAAAGTGTCCTTGGCGCTCCATTCGATCACATTGCCATTGATGGTGGAAACACCCCTCCCCTTGACCACGTGGAAGGCAGACGAGGAAGAGCGCAACGGCGGCGCCTCGCTTTGTCCTGCCGCCAGATACATGGCCGTAAAGCCCATGGTCGGCAGCACATCGGCTCCGGTTTCAGGATTGACATAGTCAAGTTCGGCAATGCCGTCCGCGCCATATCGCGCCATTTGCAACAGGGCGGCCTCGGTTCTCGCCCATGGATAACGCATCATCGGATAGCGCCGCGAGGCGGCGCCCGACTTGCGTGACGGTGCCAGACCGGCAGACAGATATTCGACCTGGCTGGCATCCGGGCGGTTGCGCTGCGCTTGCAGTGGCCCCTCCTTGGCATAGGACCCTTCGAGATAGACAAACAGCGGCAGGTCAAGCGCATCAAGCCAGATCACTGGCTCGCTGCCCTCGTGGCCGTGGTCGTGCCACTCACCGCCTGGCGTCAGCACCAGGTCGCCCTCTTCCATGGGCAGCTTTTCACCATCAACCACGGTAAATCCGCCTTTGCCCTCGACGATGATGCGAACCGCAGACGGCGTATGTACATGCGCAGGTGCCGTCTCGCCCGGCAGCAGCAATTGCATTCCCAGATAGATAGAGGATGTTGCCTGCATCGCACCGGTGCCGCGACCGGGGTCGGACAGCACCAATACGCGCCGCTCCGCCTTCTCGACAGGCGTCAGTTCACCGGCGCGTAGCAGCAAGGGCCGCAAGTCGGGATAGGCCCAGTATCCCGGCTTGGTGACCGGCTTCGGCGCGCCATGTGGCAACACGTTGCGCATCATCGGCCACAAGGGCGCAACGCCTGCCGCCGACATTGCATCGCGATAGTCCTGCGGCAATTCCTCCAGGGTTCCAAGCTGCTCGCTCACGGCGTTCTCCTTGCAATGATAATTTAAGTAGTGTGCTTATGATTAGCATGCTTGTCAATATCCGCTTTGACTGTAGAATGCACCGCAACGAGCAGGCAGGCTTGGAGGTTGACGGGATACCATCATGAGCGGCGCACTTGAAATCCACGACATGCCCGGACACCTCATCCGAAGGCTGCAACAGATATCCGTTTCAGTCTTTGCAGAGCGCGTCGCGGAAGCCGGATATGATGTGACGCCGGTGCAATATGCGGCCCTTGTTGCCATCTCGGCCAATCCGGGCATTGACCAGGCAACCCTGGCAGGTCTCATCGCCTATGATCGAGTCACGATTGGCGGCGTGCTGGATCGCCTTGAACAGAAAGGCATGGTCAGGCGCGAGACCAGTTCGCGTGATCGGCGCTCGCGCGAATTGCATCTGGCCGATGATGGCGCAAGATCACTCGCAGCTCTCCAGCCGGTAGTACGCAAGGTTCAGTCAGACATCCTCACCGGCCTCGACAATGGCGAGCGCGAGACGCTCCTTGCATTGCTGAAAAAGACGACACAGGCCGGCAACGAACTGAGCCGCGCGCCCCTGAAAGTGGCGTAGACCTCAACCAGCCGAATTGCAGGGGGCAAGATGGACGGGTTCACCCGCTCTCCCGCCCAATTCCAGGCATTGACCATCGGAACAAAACCGCCACGGCGAAACCGTTGCACCGGAAGCGGCGAGATTGAGTTCGCTGACCGGCGGATTTTGCGGTTTCCAGACCCACCACCCGTCTTCCAGTCGTGCGCCCTCGCCAGGGTCCATGCCTGCACCGGACCCGCGCACCCGAGCCTCAATGAGTTCCAGCATCCCGTCCCTGACCATCCAGCTTTCACGCCATTCGGTTTTCTCGACCGAATGTGTCCAGGCAAGCGTGAAAAGACCGCCAGCAAGCAATATCTGCTTGCTACCGATCAGCAGGCAGGCAGCCGCACTCATGCAGCCTGGCGCAATTGCTTGCGCTGGCGAAACCAGACGACAGCAGCAAAGACCAGTGCCAGAACGAAACCCGCCTCGTCTGTTGCAGGCAGGGCCGCTACCAGCGTGAAAGCAGCAAGCGCTGCAAGCAAGCGCTCATGCACCCGCAAATCGCCCCCGGCATAGCCGATGACGGCGGTTCCCCACAGCCCGATGGCAATCACTGCCTTGAAGATGATATAGGCAACGGCTGGCAGATAGCCGATGGAACTGGCAAGCGCTCCGCCATCCTGCAGCATCAGCGCGGGCGTGTAGATGGCCATGTAGGGAATGACAAAACCGGCTGCGGCAACCTTGATCGCCTCGAACGAGATTTTGAGACCACTCTCCTTCGCAATCGGTCCCGCAGCAAAACAGGCCAGCGCCACGGGCGGCGTAAGATCGGCCAGAATGCCAAAATAGAACACAAACATGTGGCTGACAATCAGCGGCACGCCCAGTTCCAGCAGGGCCGGACCGGCGATCGACGAAGTGATGATGTAATTGGGGATCGTCGGAATGCCCATGCCGAGCACGATGCAAGTCAGCATCGTCAGCACCAGCGACAGGAACAGGCTCTTTTCGCCAACGGAAACAATGAACTGGCCGAATGTGTTGGCAGCTCCCGTCAAGGTCATCGTGCCAATGATGATGCCGACAATCGCGCAGGCAATCCCCACCGGCAATGCTGTGCGTGCGCCTTCTGCAAGTGCGTCACGGCAAATGCCGAGTGTGGTTCGTCCACCCTTGGAAACCGCATTCCAGGCTACCAGCGCCAGTATCGCGGCAGCAATGACCTCGATGCCGAACTTGAAGAAAGCGGCTGCGACAACCCCGAGCCCGATCCAGAATAGATAGCGTATGGCACCGGCAGGCATGCCCAATGCAATCGAACCACCGAGGATCAACAACACGGTGAGCGCAAGACCGACGGTACCGGCAAACAGAGGCG
>JAGRLM010000311.1 GCA_020441795.1 Nitratireductor sp. | reverse complement strand
AACCCGCCCATAATGATAATGTTTTTGACTGGAGGTCAGGACTATGAAACTCAAGAGCCTTCTTCTTGGTTCTGCAGCGGTTCTCGTCGCTGTTTCCGGTGCCCGCGCTGCTGACGCAATCGTCGTCGAGCCGGAGCCGGTAGAATATGTACGTGTTTGCGACGCATATGGCGCAGGCTGGTTTTACATCCCAGGTACCGAAACCTGCCTGAAGTTCGACGGCGACGTCCGCGTTCAGTACGGCTTCACGCATTACCACGACAAGCTGCCCGACGAAACATCACAGCATGAGTGGAACTACCGGGCTCGTCTGAACGTTCGTGCAAACAACGAAACCGAATACGGCACACTTGCTTCACGTATCCGTTTCGTCGCTGCATCTGCCGAGGGTGGCCACAACGACGTTCTTTCTGCAGTTGAAGGTCCGTCGTCGGCGAACACCGTTGTTGACTGGGCAGTCATCAGCCTTGCCGGTTTCCGTATCGGTTTTGCTGACGACTATTGGACAACCGCAGGCGGCTACGGCTATTACAATGCGCGTTTTGACGGTCCATATGGCTTCCAGAACGGTATCTTCTTCGATTATACCTATGCATCAAACGGCTTCACAGCCACTGTTGGTGTGGAAGACGGCGGTCGTTCGGGTGAATCGGGTGCACCAGACCTCTATGCTGGCGTGACCTATTCCGGCTCCGGCTGGTACCTGGCTGGTATCTACTATCATGACTCGTCAGCTTCATCTGGCGCATGGAAAGTACGTGCTGACTATGACTTCGGCTCAAACGGCTTCGCAGTCGGCGGCTGGTACATGGCTGACGATGGCAAGACCGATTACGTCAAGGGTCATGCCTGGGGTGTAACTGCCAAGATGAACCTGACCGACAACATGGTCCTGTTCGGTGGTTACGGTCAGACTGCTGACCAGTGGTTCGGTTCAGCTGACTACATTGCACAAGCCAGCACAGCGGCTGATTCCTCAGCCGTCAACTACACCGTTGGTATTTCCTGGAATGTTGTTCCAGGCCTGCTGATCCAGCCGGAATACACCAAGGTTCGTGCGACGCAGAACACCGCAAATACCGCAACATTCGATCGCTTCTCACTGCGTATCGTTCGCTCCTTCTAATCTCACGATTGGATAGAGACACAGTTGAGGCCCGGGGAAACCCGGGCCTTTTCTTTTGTTGAAATTGATACTTCGCCTTACCTAGCGTCAATTAACGCTTGATTCATCTTCGCATTTGTTGTCCATTCCCCGCGATCTTGGTAAGGTCGCAGCGGGGGTATGCGCAACTTGCTGGCGAAATCTTGGGGTTTCGGCGCAATTGCGAACCATTCAGCCCCGCAGAAATTACATCTGGCCCGGATTTTCGCGCGCGTATATCTGCGAATTGCCGAAAGGCGGGCAACAAGCCGCGGAAGCCACAGGCCTTGTCGGCTTTGTTTGGGTGCATTGAGACAAATGAAAGAGGGACTTCAATGTGCAATTGGAGAAAATGGGTACTGCCGGGCTTGATCGCGGTAGCACTTCTGACTGGCCTTGCAGGAATGTTGCGTTCCGGCCCGGTCGAAAAGGATCTGACTGCCAAGGCGGGGGAGGCGCTATCCGCATCCCATTCCTGGGCAAGTGTTGAACTGGATGGCCGCGACCTGAAATTGAGCGGCCTCGCGCCAAGCGATGAGGCAATCGCGGATGCAGCCAGGATAGCCGGCGAAGCCTATGATGTCCGCGTGGTCGATGCTTCCGGTGTGAAATTGCTTCCGGAAGCAAAACCGTTCACGGTTTCTGCGGTGAAAACCGGCGACAAGGTGGAACTGACCGGCTATGCGCCAAGTGCGGAAATGCGCGAGCAGATCGCTTCGACACTCAGTGCCGCACTTCCTGGCATTGCCATTGACAACAAGCTTGAACTTGCCCGCGGCATGCCGCAGGGCTTTGATACGCTTGCGGGATTTGGCATGGCTCAACTTGCGGGCCTGACGGATGGTACTGCCTCCCTGTCGGATTTGGGGCTTTCCGTTTCGGGCAAGGCGGCGTCCTTGGATGCCTATGACGCAGTCACAGGAGCGCTTTCGGGTGCACTTCCTGCAGGCGGCAAGCTCGCAGCCATGGATATCCAGCCGCCCGTCATCACACCTTATATATTAAAGGCCGAAAAGAACGCGGATGGGATTGTTCTCGACGGCTATGTGCCGAGCAATGACATGCGCAGCCAGCTCGTTGAAGCCGCCAGATCGTCAGCGCCGAATGTGGTGGACAATCTCCGCCTTGCCGCCGGTCAGCCGGACGGTTTTGCCGAAATTGCCGGTTTCGGCCTTGGCCAGTTGAAGAATTTTTCGAACGGGACAGTCTCTCTGGAAAATACCGATCTTTCGGTTCGCGGTACAGCCGTAGACACAGCGTCGTATGATTCGGCCATGGCTGCGCTTTCCGGTGCAATTCCAGGCGGTGCCAAAGTTGCGGTGGAAGATGTAACACCTGCCAGCGTTTCACCTTATACATGGTCAATTGCCCGTGACTCGCAGGTGGTCGTCCTCAACGGATACGCACCAAGCCCCGCGGCAAAGGTGGCTTTTGAGGCAGACACGCAGAAGACCTTCCCCGATGCGCGGATCGTCAACCGTCTTGCGGTTGCCGCTGGCGTGCCGGATGGCGTCGATTATGCGGCCGCAGGCTCCTTCCTCGCCTCGCAACTGTCGGGAATGACCAAGGGCACTGCCTCGGTCAGTGACAATGCTGTCGAAATCGACGGTATGGCATCAACGCCTGAAGCGCGTTCCGCCATTGCCACGGCACTTGCAGGCACCATTCCCGGCGGCCTCACGCTTGCCCGTTCGCAAATCAGCGAGCCGGTTATTGACCCCTATGTCTGGTCCATGACCAAGGGCGAGGCCTCGGCGGAAATCAGCGGATATGTGCCCGACAAGGACACTGCGAGCCTTGCCGTGGATGCGACCAGGGCAAAGATTGCGGCCGGCTCGAGCATCACCGACAACCAGAAGGTGGGTGCCGGTGCCCCGACCAATTTCGCAGGCGCAATGTCCGTTGCCATTCAGTCGGT
>JAGRLM010000310.1 GCA_020441795.1 Nitratireductor sp. | reverse complement strand
GGCAAGGAATCAGGTGACCGCCATCCCAAGATCGGCTCTGGCGTATTGCTGGGTGCCGGAGCAACGGTGCTTGGCAATATCGAAGTGGGATATTGCTCGCGCATTGCCGCAGGATCACTTGTGTTGAAGCCGGTGCCGCCCAAGGTCACCATTGCCGGAGTGCCTGGCCGTGTCGTTGGCGTCGCCGGATGCTCGGAACCTTCGCGCACAATGGACCAGATTCTCGCCGAAGAAAAAGCTGTTCGCGACTGATCGCCAACACCGCCAGCTCGGAACCAGGGCTTTACACAGCGCTTTGGCCTGTGTCACAAGCACGTCCAATCGTTGGCGTTCATGCGCCTGACCTGACATTTCTGGTCCATTGCTTTTTGGCCAGACCGAAGAAATTCCTTGGAGGCCAAGTTGAAACCAGATGAACTTCGCAAGCTCGACACGTATCTGAAGCGCGTATTCATGACGCCCGGCCTTACGGTCAAGGCAAGGCCGAAAAAGGACGATTCAGCTGAAGTCTATCGCGACGACGAGTTTCTCGGGGTCATTTACCGAGACGAGGAAGACGGCGAATTGTCCTACAATTTCTCGATGGCCATTCTCGATATCGATCTGGAATCGTGACGCGATTCACTAATCCTATTCCACGATAACCTGCTTCAGTTTCTCCCTTATCGCGGCATCCATGGCGCGCCAGTTGCCAAGCAGGCTTTCGTGGAAGCGATAAGTGGCCATCAGGTCACGACCCGCCTGTATGTCACGAAGGCAGAAATGCGTGATCGCCTCAGCCGTATCGGAAATGCAGCGCGCCGCAAACGGATAAGGGCTGTCAGCCTCATAGACGAGGTCTTCGTCCATGAATCCGCCGTCGCCAGCAAGTTGGCGCCGCTTGAGGCCGTGGCCAGCATTGCGTTCCGGCCCGACCAGGAATTTGGAATAGATCGGCTCTATGCGCCCGCTCATGTCGCGGGTCATCGTACGCGGCTCCAGGGTTACAAAGATGATTGAAGGATCGACGGTTTCGCGGTTGAAGGCCGAAGACAGTTCCTCGCTATATCCCGACATGCTCGGCCAATGCATGTAGAGGTCGATGCGCTGGGCCTCGTGGGCGCGTCTTTGCGAGCCGAAGCGAATGAGGTTGCCGGGGATCTGCACCACATCGCGGCCAATTACAATTTCCCTGATCGATGTGTCGATCGAATGTCCGGCGCGGGACAGTTCGCTTCCCACCATATGGGCAATGGCATAGACCACGACTGATATCCCGATCAGCACGGCCGACAATTTCAGCACGAAGCTGCTGGTCGAGCCGGAAATGGCGGGCTTGCGTTGCTGCGAAGCTGCAGATGGCTCGCTGGTCCTTGCACCCTGCAGGCGACGATTGAAGTGCTGATGCGGGTCGCGCCCCATCCTTATTGCTGTTTGCCTGGCAGCCTCATTGGCCGTCATACTGCTCATGGTGACACAATCCTTGCCCCGGTATGCCGCAAAAGCTCCCGAATCGGGACAATTTTGACGGCACGTTCCTTGCTTCGACAATCTTCAGTCAGGGTAAAGGAAAGGTTAAGCGGATGGGGGATTGGTGGCTGCTGGGCTTTGTCATCGCTTGTGGCTTCACGGCTTCGGGATTGCTGGCCGGAATTCACAGGGCGGCAACGGCCTCTGCGCCGTCTTTCAGGCTGTACCTGCATTCGCCGCTGGCCATTGCCTGGTCACTGGCAATCTGCATGTTTGGCGGGCCCTATCTCGTGATATCGCAGGGTTGGCATTTCTTTGCCAACGGCAATCTGCGCGCGTCAGCGCTCGGTCTGCTGGCAGGCCTGTCAGTCATCTGGAGTTTTTGCTCGGGTGTATTTGTCGTTGAACTACTGATGCTGCTCAACGTCATCCAGATCCGGATGTGAGTTTTCATCCGGAAATCAAAAAGTGCACCAGCCAGGCAAACCCGATCTGGCGTCACCCTCCCGCACTCGTGGAAATGAGTGGGGTCGGTTCAGGGGACATTGAACCGACCCCCGAACCCGGTCATTGGGACGGGGAGGGTGGGGACTGACCGGGCCGTTTCTACCGCCTGAAGGGCGGGTTATTTTCGCACACTGCCAACAAACTGGGTGCGACTGTCATCAATGGTTTCCCATCCGCCGGAATAGGAGGCAGCCTGCCGCTTGAGATAGCGGTAGCCCGTTCTGTTCCAGGGCAGGATTTCCCCATTGAGATTGTCCAGGATGTAGTCGCCTTGCGATGTCCGGACGGTGAGAACGGCATGTCCTTCACCATTGGGCTGCAAGACAACGGTAATCAGCAGGCTTGAAGCGGGCCAGCCTTCCTTCATCAGCAATCGGCGTTTCTCGAGAACATAATCCTCGCAATCGCCATAGCGCTCGGGATAGGCCCATTCCTCCTCGACATGATACAAATCCATGTCGGTTACCGGTATGACCCTCTGGTTCACGCCGGAATTGATCCTTTGCATGGCCTGCCATCTGGCTTTGGTGAGTTTTGTCGGGGTCGTGTCATAGGACGATATCGAGCAATCGGATCGGTAGATCTTGCAATACTCGTAATGGCCTATCGGCTGGGATGTTTTCCCCGACACCGACATGAAATCTGGCGAACCCTGTTTCGCAATCGCGGTTCCTGTCCACAGAACCCCTATAGCGACAGAGACCGCAAGTACACTCTTGCTTGTTTTGGTCATCTGTATTTCCCCGTTTACGGTGGAGAAGATGACACAAACAATTTTACTTCAAGCAAAGAATGGAAATGCAATTTGAGAAGATATAAAGTGAAAATTTATTTGAACAATAATAAAAAAAGAATCTGTTTCTATTCAAGTGTTTTTCAATATTGAATCTGTTTTGAATAAAATTTTACGTGATTTTTCGCTGATGGAGTTCATGCCGTGCCTGTCCATAGGGGAAGCCGGATTCAGGCGTTTTGGTCGATTGGTCCTTGCGCCTCTCAAGCAGGAAGGTTCCCGCAGGGCACAAAAAAAGCCGCTTACGCGGCTTTTCGTCAAGACATTGGGAGCCGGACTATTCCTGCGGCATGCCGATCAGGAACCGCTCGAGTGAATCGCGGTTTTGCACCACTGCAAATTCCACCGCGACGCCATCCTCGAAATGGCGCACGACGCGTCCGCGCATGTTGCCCACCCATAGCACCGTACCGATTGCCGGACGCACCGTAAGTTCAATGGCAGCACCCGAAAGCGACAGGTCAATGATACGGGCACGATAGGCGCGGCCGTCTTCGAGCCTGATTTCGGCTTCTCGCTGGCGCGGCGTAATGCGCTCGTGGCGACGATCTTCCGCAAGATTCAGTTCATGCCGGTTGGCAAGCCAGGTCAATTTGGCCGCAAGCTTGTCGCGCTTGCGTTCCGTTGCATTGACACTCATGGCAAACCCGCCATCGAAACGGCGCAGGATCTTGCCTTCCAGTCGGCCAAGGTGGTCGACATAGGCGATCACCCGTTCACCGACTTCACCGGATGAGGGGGCGATCAGACCGGCGCTGCCAGGAGACATGTTGATGACCTGGCACGGAAATTCCTGACGGTTGGCCAGCATGAAACGGCCGAATAGCGTCAAATCCACGCGCTGGAATTGTCGTTCCATGCTGGATAGGTCTAGATCATTCTCGTTTTGTGCGGCGACAGCCATTATTACCCCGGCCTGTTTTCTGGCATTGCAGGCTCAGATATTCACGCCTTTGGGTTAATGAAATGTAATTTCGCTGACCAATAATCGGAGGATATGGCATTTTTTGCGTGAACGGGGTGGATTTTCAGTGCCTGCCCCCGTCAAAGATCGTCAGATGCGCGACTTTTCGCGGACCCTTGGCGTCGTTTTCCGGAGCCAGATCGCCAAGTGCGGGAACAAGGGTCGCTGTTTCCTGCGGCAATTCCATGATTCGCAGTCCGCGGCAGGAATGGGTTTCGACAGGCTCTGCCCCAAGCCAGTAGGGCACCGTCTTGGGCGTGCTGACCCCAAGAATGCGGGAATTGTCTTCGCCGGTGGTCTGCAGTGGCAAGAGCAGGGTCTCGTATTCGACAAACTGATTGCCGCCTGTGCGCGCGATCGAGTTGATCAAAACCGGCTTGAAGTCGCAATAGACCCGTGAAACCGCTTTCGCGATCTCGAAACTGTCTTCCTCGGCCCAAAGTCCCAGAAAGCCGTAGCTCTTCAATTCCTTGCCATGGGCAGCACAAAGCCGGGTCCCCGCCAACCGAAACGAAATGGTTCTCAGCCGTGCTGATATTTCAAGAATGAACGTGTCTGCCAAGACATCGCGAATGTCGCTTGGCTCGATCTCGCTGCGCTCGGGAGCAATTCTTCCGGCCCTGATCCGGTTCCAGTAACCGAAGAGCTTCTTTGTGTTTTCGTGTCTCAAATCGATACCCTTTCCCGCCGTCCATCCGTATCCACGCCGTGTATTCGGGGATTTCCCGGTCATTTTGACCGGTTGTGTCCCGTTTCTGGACGTGAACCATCAAATGGCATGTGCCTGGTCCGGAAGGTGCATGTCTTGTGCCAGAAATCGGGTCGAGGAGGAAACCGCAAAGGTGGCAGCGCCAAGGCAGGTGCCGGTTTACCCACAGCCCACCCGCGTTAAGGTTAACAACACCTTTACGTTGCCAAGCTGCGGAAAATATGGGACTTTCCGATTGCTCCACGGAGCGAGAGCGTTAACGAATACGAGTGTTGACTGTTCCGCTTCGTACCTTTGATCGTTTCTGCAGGGTCCGCAGTAGTTTGTGGGACGGGCTAGGCAGGGGACTGACCGACCGCTCGGTTGCTTTGGCAACCGGGCGGTTTTTTTTGGTCGGTTTGTCCCGCCGTTTTGAATTGCACTTTCAACCGCTTCCGGTATGCCTGACACTTGGGAGATGCAGAAATGAGCCAGCAATATCCGGATGATCTCGAACCGCCACCGGTGTCGGAAAACAATACCCCTCCGCCAAGCGAGCCGATCTTCAACCTGCCTGCCATCATCATTGGCATCGCTGTCTTCATGGTATTGGTGCATGCCTTGCGTGAATGGGGATTGTCGCGGGAAAGCGATCAATGGGTCATTCTGGTATTTTCCTTCATTCCTGCACGCTATTCGGGCGCATTTGCCGAATTCTGGCCAATGGCGAAATTCTGGTCGCCCTTCACCTATTCCGTATTGCACGGAAACTGGATGCATTTGCTGGTGAACCTTTTGTGGTTGGCAGCCTTTGGCAGTCCGGTGGCAGCGCGCCTGGGGACGGCCCGAACCCTGGTTTTGGCCGCTGTCACTTCACTCGGCGGCGCTGCGGCGCATTGGCTCGCTTTTCAGGGTGAGGTCGTCCCGATGATCGGCGCCTCTGCTGTCGTGTCCGGTTTCATGGGTGCTGCTACCCGATTTGCCTTCACGGGAACCCGCATTCGCGGCAAGCTCAATGTCCATGGCCCGGCATTGTCCTTGTGGGCGAGCCTTTCCAATCCGAATATAGCGATATTCCTCATCGTCTGGTTCGGCCTGAATTACCTGTTTGGCAGCGGCATGGTTCCGCTCGCCGGCGCAGATATGGCAATTGCCTGGCAGGCCCATGTCGGCGGCTTTCTGGCCGGACTTCTGCTATTCCCGCTTGTAGATCGCAAGAGCAGCACCTGAAAGGACGGGAAACCGGGCTGGGCCTTGCCAAAATCGCATTTTGGCCGCACCATTGCATCACCTGCGCTCCGGCGCCCGACGCTGCCGGGCGTGACTGATTGCCCGAATTTTCATGGGCCTGTTCAAGGGAGGCATGAATGACAGTTGCACTGATTTTGGCAGACAAGGGCCGCGAGGTCTTTACCATGCGGCCGGAAACATCGGTTTCGGATGTGGTTGACATTCTCGCCAGCAAGAAGATTGGCGCCGTTGTCATCACAGACGCCTCGGACGTGGTTTGCGGTATCGTTTCCGAGCGTGACATTGTGCGCGAGGTTTCCTTGCGTGGAGCCAGCGTTCTCGATCAGCCCGTCACCCAGTGCATGACCCGCAAGGTCGTTTCCTGCAGTGAGGAAGACACCATTGACGCAGTGATGGGTATCATGACCCGAAACCGCTTTCGCCATTTGCCGGTGACAGCCAATGGTCGCCTTGCCGGAATTGTGTCGATTGGTGACGTGGTGAAGCGCAAGATCGAGCAGGCCGTTCGCGACGCAGAGGAATTGCGCAACTATATCGCCGGTTGAGTTTTCGGCACTGGTGCAGGTTCAGGCGTTTTCGAACTCACCCTGATCGACCAGCTCGCGCAGGCGGCTCTTGGCCTCGAGGTAACCGATGCGGATCGATTCATCCGCCTTGTGGAAATCGGCAAGGCCGATCTCGAACAATTTCGGCCGGATCGTGTAGTCGGGCGGATCACCGGCCATTCTCGCGCGCGCGATCCGGTCCTGGATGATGTTGAATGCCTCCATCATCACGCCCGACATGCCCAGTCGGGTTTGCGGTTGAACCTGCGGTCGGGTCAGGTTGCGTGATGCTGAAGATGGCTTCGGCTTCTCCGGGCCATGGTGATCACCCGAGGCCAGAAAGGACAGCCATGGTGATTTTCCATTGGCCATCTCTCGTGACTTTTCCCCGTGATCTTCCCGCTTGTCATAATGCGATGAACGAATGACTGTGCCGCGTCCGAAGGTTTCGCTGTTGAGGTCTACCGCGATGACCACATCCGGCTCGTAAGCCCTGCAGGCCGATACCGGCACCGGATTGACCAGCGCACCGTCCACCAGATGGCGTCCATTGTGGACAACAGGCGTAAAGACCCCCGGCAACGCATAAGACGCCCGAATGGCCTCGATCAGCGGTCCGTCATGCAACCAGATCTCGTGCCCGGTGCGGATATCCGTGCAAATCGAGACGAAGGGCTGCGCCATGTTCTCGATTGCCAGGTCCCCCAGATGCTGGGACATCCGGTGCGCAAGTCGCTGTCCGGAAATCAGCCCTGAACCCCGGATCGAAAAATCCATGAACCGGATCATCGTCGACCAGGTCAGCGATCGGGCAAAATCCTCCAATTCGTCGAGCTTTCCGGCTAGATAACACCCGCCCACCAGCGCGCCAATCGATGTTCCTGCGATCATTGCAATCGGGACCTTGGCCTCGTCAAAGGCGCGCAGCATGCCAATATGCGCCCAACCCTTGGCCGCACCACCACCCAGTGCCAGGGCAATGCCGCCGCCCTGCTTGCGGGGAAGGACAGTTGGTGCGGGGGCAATTTCGCTTATGGACTCGGGATTTCGCGTAGCCGGAAAGTCATGGGCAGCGCTGGCCAAGACACTGCCAACATCCGCACTATCTGCAGACCCATGTGCCGATAGCGGCTGGTCGCCGTGATCATCCATCTGCTTTTCATTGCCAAACCAGTACATGGGTCTTGCTTCTTTTGACGCGCGAAACTGCGCCTGAAAAACCAGTCTAACGCAGAAATTCTATTCAAATTGTGAATAATCGGCCAGAGTCAGGCCTTTGGCTTGTCGCCATACACTATATCGGGATCAAAAAGTGGTTTTTCAGTGTCATGCACCAGGACGGGGCCATTGGCCGAATTTTCCACACGCCGGTAAAAACAGCTGCGCATTCCCGTGTGGCAGGCGGCACCCTTGCCGCCTGTCTGAACCTTGATCCAGATTGCATCCTGATCGCAATCCGTGCG
>JAGRLM010000309.1 GCA_020441795.1 Nitratireductor sp. | reverse complement strand
CTTCATGGTTGCCGCGGCGCGAGCCATAGGAGTTGAAGTCAACCGGACGAACCTGACGATCTGTCAGATAGCCGCCCGCTGGCGTATTGGCCTTGAAAGAACCGGCCGGTGAGATGTGGTCCGTGGTGATCGAATCAAGGAACAGTCCGAGGATACGGGCATTGGCAATATCGGTTACCGGCTCCGGTTCCATGGTGATGCCCTCGAAATAGGGCGGGTTCTGGACATAAGTTGATTGCTCCTGCCAGCCATAGGTGTCGCCACCTGTGACCTTGATCCCCTGCCAGCCGGCGTCACCCTTGAACACATCGCCATAGCGGCTCATGAACATGTCGCGGGTAACCGACTCACGAATGAGCGCGGCGATTTCAGCGGTGGTTGGCCAGATCTCGCTCAGATAGACATCCTTGCCGTCGCTGTCCTGCCCGATGGGTTCCTTGACGAGGTCGATCTTCATCGAGCCTGCAATGGCATAGGCGACAACCAGTGGCGGAGAGGCCAGGTAGTTGGCGCGGACATCGGGATTGACGCGGCCTTCGAAGTTGCGATTGCCGGAAAGGACCGAGCAGGCAACGAGGTTGTTCTTGCTGATGGCCTCGGAAATTTCCTCTGGCAGCGGGCCGGAATTGCCAATGCAGGTGGTGCAGCCATAGCCAACAAGGTTGAAGCCCATGGCATCGAGGTCCGGCGTCAGCCCAGCCTTTTCAAGATAATCGGTAACGACCTGCGATCCCGGTGCCAGTGATGTCTTGACCCATGGCTTCACCGAAAGGCCACGCTCCCGCGCCTTGCGGGCAACCAGGCCTGCGGCAATCAATACCGAGGGATTGGATGTGTTGGTGCAGGAGGTGATGGCAGCAATCACCACATCGCCATCGCCAAGATCGTGATTGCGGTTGGCTACCGCGACGCGGGTCTTCGAACCGAAAGCCTTGAACTCGGTTTCCATCGCCTTGGCGAATTCCGGCTTCGCTTCCGTCAATGCAACACGGTCCTGCGGGCGCTTTGGTCCTGCCAGCGAAGGAACGACGGTCGCGAGGTCGAGTTCCAGCGTATCGGTAAAGACCGGATCCGGCGTGTCGTCGGAACGCCACATGCCCTGCGCCCTTGCATATTCCTCGACCAGTGCAATGCGGTCAGCCTCGCGGCCGGAAGCATTGAGATAGGCAATGGTATCGTTGTCGATCGGGAAGAAGCCGCAAGTTGCGCCATATTCCGGCGCCATGTTCGCAATGGTTGCCTGGTCTTCCAGCGAAAGATGGGAAAGGCCGGGGCCAAAGAACTCGACGAATTTCCCGACAACACCCTTCTTGCGCAACATCTGGGTCACGGTAAGAACGAGGTCTGTAGCGGTTGTGCCTTCCGGCAGCCTGCCCATGAGACGGAAACCGATGACTTCCGGGATGAGCATGGTGACCGGCTGGCCAAGCATTGCTGCCTCTGCCTCGATACCGCCGACACCCCAGCCCAGTACAGACAAGCCGTTGACCATGGTGGTGTGCGAATCAGTGCCGACAAGCGTGTCGGGATAGGCAACAGTCTTGCCATCGATTTCCTTGGTCCAGACGGTCTGGGCAAGATATTCGAGGTTGACCTGGTGGCAGATACCGGTGCCGGGCGGCACGACGCGGAAATTGTCGAATGCCTGCTGGCCCCATTTCAGGAATGTGTAGCGTTCGCCATTGCGCTCATATTCGAGATCGACATTGCGCTTGAACGCATCCTGCTTGCCGAAGAAATCCACCATGACCGAATGGTCAATAACGAGATCGACGGGGACTTGCGGGTTGATTGCAGAGGTGGCGCCGCCCAGCGTCAATGTTGCGTCGCGCATTGCGGCGAGATCGACAACGGCGGGAACGCCGGTAAAGTCCTGCAT
>JAGRLM010000022.1 GCA_020441795.1 Nitratireductor sp. | reverse complement strand
GCCGGATGGCAATCACAACCATCAAACCGGGGGCGAAAAGGTTTGACAGCCATTCAGGGACTTTTGATCCCGAACCCCAAAAGGGTATTTTTAAGATAGCACACAATTTTGGGGTATAAAAGATCGAACAAAATTTCATTTTCGTATAAATAATTTGGACATGCCACACTGGTACCGCCACATGGGAATTTTTCTCGAGGTTTGCCGGACGGGATCGTTTCGCCAGGCAGCGACAGCGTTGTCGCTGACGCCAAGCGCGGTGACCCATCATGTTCGCAAGCTAGAAGACAAGCTCGGCATCCCGCTTTATCGCCGCGATATCGGTCGTTTTGAATTGACGCCGGAAGGGCTCGACATCGTCAATCGCTTTCGCGATCCGCTTGCCCGCCTCGAATACGAATACAATCAGGCAACCAAGGCCGGACGGAATCGCAGCCGTACCGTCAAGCTGACCTTCGCCAGTGGCGTGGGAACCCGTGCCTTTTACGCGTTTCTTGCGCGATACAGCCGTGAAAACCCGGCCATAGTGCTTGAGCTGGATGTAAATGACCGTCGTGAGGATATCGAAATTTCTGGCAATGACATTGCCGTTCGCATTGGCTGGCCCGAAACGCAGAATTCGGGTGTGACTGTTCATCTGCGCCGGATCAGGTCGATGATTTGCGCCAGCAACGAATATTGCTGCGAACACGAGGTCGCAAAATTTTCCGACCTCGTGCAGGCCACCTGGATTTACATGCGCGGCCTGCCGTTCCCGATCCGCTTCGAAAAGGCAGGCAAAACTGTCAATCTCGCTCCCGACAACGTGCTTTACGTCAATGCCTCCAACATTGCTTATGATCTGGTCTACAATTCAGTCGGCGTCTCCACCTTGCTGGATTTTGTGGTGGAAGATGACGGCGGCTATGAAAAGGTGCAGATCCTGTTTCCAGAATACAGACTACCGGAGCGCGAGTTGTTTCTGGCGGTCCGTGAAAACCGGCGCAATGATCCTGAAGTTTCCAGATTGATTGACGCTCTGGTCGCACATTTCACGCGCTGAGAGCACCTTCCATAGCCATTGCGAAACGCAACAGGTCATGGTCACTTCCGGCAATTCCCGCAAGTTGAAGACCTGAGGCTGTCTGCGGCAGCGGGATCGTCAATGCCGCCCCGCCCAGCATGTTGACGAAGCGGGTATTGCGCAGCGCCATGAGATTGGACGCGGTGAAATGGTCCGCGTCACTCAAGAGCGATTCGATGCTCGGCGGCAGGATGGCGACACTGGGCCAGATCAGGAAATCATGGCCGGACACACGATCAGCATACCGATTCCGTGCCTGCAACATTTGCCGCCATGCTGTCTCATAGGTTTCACGGCTCACCGACTTTCCCTGCTCGAAGCGCGCACGGACTGGCGCAAACATCAGATCTCCGTGCCTTTCAATCGTCGTGCCCCAGGCCTGCCAGGCCTCATAGGGAAAGAGCGAAGGGCCAAGCGCCAGCACCTCTTCGAACTCGGGAACCTCGATCCGGCTGATCCTGGCACCAGCGTTTTCCAGCGCCTCGACCGCAGCATCAAAACTGGCCGCAATCGCCGCATCGCATCCTTCCATCACCAGTGTCTGCGGAATGGCAATCTTCAGCGTTCCACGATCAACCCTGTCGCGCGCCGGCATCTCGCCACCGCCTAGTGCTGCAAATGCAAGTGCCGCATCCTCAACCGTATGTGCCAGAGGACCCACCGTATCGAAACCGGGGCACAAAGGCACAACACCTTCATTCGACAGCGCACCATGGGTGGTCTTCAATCCCGCAAGATTGTTCCACGCCGCCGGAATACGCACCGAACCGCCCGTATCAGAGCCAATGGCCAGGGGGGCCAGGCGATGTGTTAGTGAAGCCGCGGCCCCGGAGGACGAACCGCCAGGCGCATTTCCCGGCATGGCCTTGTTTGGCGGAGTGGCTGTCTTCGGGTTGACGCCAAGGCCCGAAAAGGCGAACTCGGTTTGATGGGTCTTGCCCAGAAAGACAAGGCCTGCGGCCTCTGCATTGACGGCCACCTTGCAATCCGCTTTCGGCACCCTGCCCGCAAGGATTTGCGTTCCCGAACAGCATTCCGTCCCGGCAATGTCGAAAAGGTCTTTCCACGAAACCGGTACGCCATCGAGCGGTGAACGCCGCATACCGCTTCGTGCACGTTGACTTGCCGCCATTGCCTGTTCGCGTGCGCGCTCCGGCGTTGTGCGCGCATAGATTTGGAAATCAGGATCTTCGCTGGCTATCGCATCAAGAAACACTTCCGCGATGTCGAGCGGATCGGCCTTGCCCGTCTCGATTGCCTGGCCAAGTTGCGATGCAGTTGCCGCGCGATAATCCATGATCCCCCCAAAATTCCGTTTCAGATGGCCAGCTTGCACATCACCACCCGCACAAGCAAGACCATCGGCAAGGCTGCCGCGCAGAAAAAACTTCAGCACGAATGTCGAAAGGGATGATTCTCGTTCGTCTTGTTTGTGCAAGCCGGAATTCCCCGGCGACAAACGGAGCTGAGACATGACATTGCACATTACCGCACTTTACGCGGCGGTCCTCGCCCTGCTGATGATCGCCCTTTCCACCTGGGTCACATTATTGCGGGCCAAACTGCAGATTTCGATTCTGCATGGCGATTCAATGGCACTCGCGGAGCGGATTCGAATGCACGGAAACTTCATCGAGAACGTGCCCATGGCCCTTATCATCATGGGCCTTGCCGAAACAGGCGGTGCGCCGACAACCTGGGTGAATGCCGTCGGCATAATGCTGGTTGTCGGACGTCTCCTGCATCCACTGGGCATGCAGCACGACAAGGCAGCCACTTTCACACGCATCGCCGGAGGATTGTTGACCACATTGGCAGTCCTGACGGGTGTTTACCTGATCCTGTCATCTGCACTCGGTAGCTAGGTCGAAAGCGATTGCCCCCGAACTGTCGCGAATTACAATACCCCATGAAAACGGAGAACCATCATGAAATATATTGCACTCATTTACAGCAATCAGGCGCTTGAACCGAAATACGGGACGCCCGAATTTGCCGAATACATGCAGGGCTACAAAACCTGCAACGAAACCTATGCGGCAGATGGCGTCCTGCTGGGCGGAGAAGCCTTGCGCTCTGCTGATGTCGCAACCACCATTCGGGTACGAAATGGCAAGACCGAATCGATGGATGGCCCTTTTGTCGAGACCAAAGAGCAATTGGGAGGCTACTATCTGCTGGATTGCCCGGATCTCGACACCGCTATCCGCTATGCATCAATGATACCGACGGCGAAATTCGGATCGGTTGAAATCCGTCCGATTGCCGATGTCTCCGGACTGGTTTGAAAAACGATGGCAACGCCCCCGGCTTCTGCACCAGCAAGGCACGAGATAGCTGCCATTGCCCGGCAGGACTGGGGGCGTCTGGTTGCCAGCCTTATCCGGCTGGTAGGCGATTTTCAACTGGCGGAAGACTGCCTGCAGGACGCGCTCGAATCCGCCCTGCGACACTGGACCCGGGATGGCATTCCGGCGAATCCGCCCGGTTGGCTGCTGCAGACGGCACGCAGAAAGGCAATAGACCGCATTCGCCGGTCGCGCAATTTCGAGCGAAAGTCCGAAGAATATGCCCGGCTGATCGAACTCGATCATGATGATCAGGCGAACCATTCGATGCCGGAAATCCCTGACGAGCGCCTGGCGCTGATCTTCACCTGCTGCCACCCCGCCCTTGACCCCAAGAGCCGCATTGCCCTGACATTGCGCACGCTTGGCGGGCTGACTACAAGCGAAATCGCCCGCTCTTTTCTTGACCGCGAAACCGCCATGGCACAGCGCCTGGTGCGCGCACAACGCAAGATCCGCGAGGCTGCCATCCCCTTTGCCGTACCAGAACCATCGCAATGGTCCGACAGGCTCCAATCTGTTCTGGGCGTCCTCTACCTGATCTTCAGCGAAGGCTATGCTGCCAGCGAAGGCGATGACAGGCTGCGCCACGACCTTTGCAATGAGGCAATCCGCCTTGCCACCATCCTCGACCGGCTCAAACCGGATGAACCGGAAGTCGAGGGTTTGCTGGCATTGATGCTCCTGCACAATTCCAGGAAGGCTGCACGCATTGGCCGCGATGGAGTGCCTGTGGCACTTGAGGACCAGCAGCGCGACTTGTGGGATCAACAAGCCATCATCAATGGCATTGCACTTGTCTCCCGGGCCTTGCGCAAGGGCTCACCCGGCCCCTACCAGCTGCAGGCTGCGATCAGCGCCATCCATGCGGAAGCGCCTTCACATGATGAGACCGGCTGGCAGGAGATAGTTTTGCTCTATGACCAGCTATATAGCCACCAGCCGAATCCGGTTGTCCTGCTCAACCGCGCTGTCGCCTTGTCCTATTCCAGCGGTGCTGGAGCTGCCCTTGCCAGCCTTGAGGAAATCGATGACAACCTGCAAGACTACCAGCCCTACCATGCTGCAAGGGCTGATTTCCTTGCGCGCGCAGGCAGGAGCCATGAAGCACTTGCCGCCTATGACAAGGCCATCGGTCTTTCGCAAAACCGCCACGACCGACTGTTTCTGGAAAACCGCAAACGCAAATTGCAAGCTGGCTGAATGCTGCCTATTGTCCCTGACAATCAGTTGAAGGGGAAATTGCGTGATCGACAAATCCATGGGCGAATTCAGCAACAAGGTTATCTATGTCAGCGGAGCCGGACGCGGTTTTGGCAGGCGTGTCTGCGAGCAATTCGCGGAGGCGGGTGCAGCACTGGTTGTAACCGATTATTCGCAAGAGCTTGTTTCCGGCACCATTGATGCGGTCACCGCGGCGGGTGGCAATATTTGCGGCCTCGCCGGAGACATCGCGCTTGAAGAAACCTCGCAGGCAATTGCGGCGCTGATCGCAGAACGCCATGGCGCGCTCGACATTGCAATCAACAATGCAGGTATTGCCCAGCCGCAACTGCGCCTGCATGAGACCGACAGCACCATGGCGGAGAAGGTGATAGCAGTCGACCTGATGGGGGTGTTTTACGCGATGAAGCACCAGATACCGCTGATGCTCAAACGCGTGGCCGACAATGGCAGTCAATGCGCCATTCTCAATGTTGCCTCTGCTGCCGGATTGATGGGCTCGCCCATGCTGGCAGCCTATTCGGCCGCCAAGCACGGCGTCGTTGGTCTCACCCGCACTGCTGCGGTTGAATATGCGCGCAAGGGAATCCGGGTCAATTGCATCTGCCCGGCCTTTACCAAGACGGACATGGTAATGGAACCGCTCAAGACCTCGCCGCATGGCGCACAAGCTGCCGAACAGCGCATGGTAGCCTTCAATCCGATGCAGCGCCTGGGCGAAGTCGACGAAATCGTGCAGGCCATGATTTGGGCGGTTTCGGATGCAAATTCCTTCTACAACGGCCAGGCACTGGCCGTTGATGGCGGGTTAAGTGCATGAGTTGAGAGCGAGCCTGGTCATGAAACTTGAAAATGGCGCGTTTTTGCAGTCATATGCGCCGCGATCAGGGGTCTTTGCCATCAGGCGAATCAAAAATGAGGTATGGAAAAACATGAAAAGGCATCTCGTGAAATCATTTGCTGCAGCGCTCATTGCAGCAGGAACATTCGCCGCCACGCCGGCAAAAGCCGAGGAAGTCTATTTCATCCGCGGCTTCATGAACGTGTTTTCGGCTGGCATGGACCAGATGGCCGCACAGCTTCGCGCGCGCGGTGTCAACGCCAAGTCCTATTCCAATGGCGCATGGTCAGGCCTCGCCAATTCGATCATCAAGCGCAACAGGGAAGGCAAGGTTTCCTACCCGATCGTCATTGCCGGTCATTCGGTTGGCGGCCAGGAAGCACCACAATTTGCCAATGCGCTTGCCAAGGCAGGCATTCCGGTAGCGCTCGTCATCGGGGTTGACCCGGGCTTTGCGCCTCCGCCAACCTTCAACGCAGGTTCGCCACGCGTTATCAATTACTGGATCAAGGGCAGCGCCCGCGGCAATCCCTACCGCGCCGGCGGCGGTTTCTCGGGCTCGATCACCAATATCAACATCCGTGATTTTGGTTCGACCGTGGATCATGTCGGCATCGACAAGGACCCGAAAGTACAAAGCCGCATCATTTCCAATGTTCTGGCGGTAGTTGGTCGCTGATCATCGATTTCAATCGAAATCTGCCAAAGGCGCGGGAAACCGCGCCTTTTTTCATTTCAGGGCTCTGGCAAGAAGCCGCCCGTCAATCGCCACCAGTCCAGCCGCGATCAGCGCCAGGCCAGCAAGGTGGCGCGGCAGCAGGCTCTCGCCCAGGAACGCCACGCCAAGCAATATGGCGCTGGGCGGAATGAGAAAAGTCACCAGTGAGATATTGGTGGCTCCCGCGCTTTGCAGAATCCGGAAAAACAGCAGATAAGCGAGAGCGGTGGAAAATGCAGCAACGCCGAAGACAGCTGCAATTGTCTCAATACCGGGAACGGCAAGCTGCCATGGCTGGTCAATCAGCAGGGCCAGCGGCACCAAAATCAGGCTGGATGCTGTCACCTGACCGGTCGCCGTTGCCATCGGGCTGATGCCGAGAGCCTTGAAGCGGCGACCAAAAACACCGGCAAAACCATAAGACAAGGCAGCGCAAAGCACTGCCACCTGCGCAAGCACATTCACCCCCAGCGAATGCAGCGCTTCACTGCCGATCATTACCACCACACCTGCAAGGCCCAGCAACACCCCGGCAATCCGTCGGCGGTCCAGAAGTTCGTCGCTGGTAAGGAAATGCGCTGCTATCACCGTGAAGATCGGCGTCATCGCATTGAAAATCGAAGCAACACCGGAAGCAATATGCGACTGGCCCCAGACAATCAGCGAAAACGGTATCGCATTGTTCAGCAAGCCCATGCCGGCAAATGCCAGGAGGGCATTGCGGCCAACAGGGAAATTCTGCCCCCGCATCCGCATCACGAGATGCAGAATGATCGCTGCCAGTGCCACGCGCGCCGCAACGATGGTGAGCACCGGCAGTTCGCGCACGGCTACCGCGTTGAAAAAGAACGATCCGCCCCACAACAGTGAAAGCGTGATGAGCATTGCCCATTCGGCCTTGCCCATGGAACGGTTGATGGCAGTCGGGTTCATGTGAAATCACGGATCGGGTTGTTCGGCGCTGACTGGATGCCTGCTATTCCGGTGCAACGCCACCCGATTTCCGGCCTGACCGGTTGTTTTCAAAACACCCGATGGGTGATGATCGTATAGGTGTCGCGGATATGTTTCAGATTGGTCGCCAGATCAGCAACCACCCGGCCGATATCGTCTTCAGCTGCAACATAGATCTTGACCAGCAGGTCATATTGCCCGGAGGTCGAATAAATTTCGGAGGCGATTTCCATATCCGCCAGGGCTGCCGCAACATCATATGCCTTGCCGGGTTCGGTCTTGATCTGGAGGAATATCGGTTTCATCGCGCCTCTCCTGAAATCCTGTGTCGGTCAATGCTGCCCGCCACCCTGATTTGAGTGCCATTTTTTGCCGGGCGTTTCAATGCCGGCATTTACCGCGAATTCCTGTTTCGCTTTATTGTGTCGGCGAATTGTGCATTATCGCGCCAGAGCAATCCGGCTTTCGACGCGAAGGCAAGGGTTGGGTGCAAAAACAACAATCACTGGGAGTACTACAAGAATGGCAGAAGGCAAATGGCCGGTTTATGGCGAAATCACTGGCCCGATCGTGATGATCGGGTTTGGCTCCATTGGCCGCGGAACCCTGCCACTCATCGAACGCCATTTCAAATATGACAAGTCGCGCATAACCGTCATCGACCCGCGCGACGACGATGTGGAACTCCTGAAAAAACACGGCGTTCGCTTCATTCAGGAAGCCGTGACCCGGAAAAACTACAAGAAGCTCCTCAAGCCACTGCTCACCGATGGCGAGGGCCAGGGCTTCTGCGTCAATCTCTCGGTCGACACATCCTCGCTGGACCTGATGAAGCTGACACGCGAACTCGGCGTCCTTTATATCGACACGGTCGTCGAACCCTGGCTCGGCTTCTATTGGGACAACAAGGGCGGCAACGAAGCGCGCACCAATTACGCATTGCGTGAAACCGTACGCGAGGAAAAGCGCAACAATCCCGGCGGCACGACCGCTGTTTCATGCTGCGGTGCCAATCCCGGCATGGTCTCCTGGTTCGTCAAGCAGGCGTTGGTCAACCTCGCCAATGACATGGGCGTCAAGTTCAAGGAACCCGGCCAGCACGACCGCGAAGGCTGGGCCAAACTGATGAAGAAGCTCGGCGTCAAGGGTGTGCATATCGCCGAGCGCGACACGCAGCGCGCAAAGAAACCAAAACCCTTGGGCGTGTTCTGGAACACCTGGTCTGTCGAAGGGTTTCTGTCCGAGGGGATGCAACCAGCCGAACTGGGCTGGGGCACACATGAAAAATGGAAGCCGAAAAACGCCAGGAAGCACAAGAAGGGCAACAAGGCAGCCATCTATCTTGAGCAACCGGGAGCCAATACCCGCGTTAGGACCTGGTGCCCGACGCCCGGCGCGCAATACGGCTTCCTCGTTACACACAACGAATCGATTTCCATAGCCGACTATTTCACGGTCCGTGATGGCAAGGGGAAGGCGACTTTCCGTCCAACCTGCCACTACGCCTATCATCCGGCCAATGACGCTGTCCTCTCCCTGCACGAATTCTTTGGCGCGGAAGGCACGCAGCAGAAAACATTGCATGTCCTTGACGAGAATGAACTGGTCGACGGCATCGATGAGCTGGGCGTGCTGCTCTATGGCCATAAGAAGAACGCCTATTGGTACGGCTCGCAGCTGTCACTGGAAGAGACCCGCAAGCTTGCTCCCTACCAGAATGCCACTGGCATGCAGGTGACTTCTGCCGTTCTGGCAGGCATGGTTTGGGCGCTGGAAAACCCGGAAGCCGGGATCGTCGAGACGGACGAGATGGACTATCGCCGCTGCCTGGAAGTGCAACGCCCCTATCTAGGCCCGGTCAAGGGCTACTACACGGATTGGACACCACTAGATCGCCGTTCGGGATTGTTCCCCGAAGACATCGACACCAAGGATCCCTGGCAGTTCCGCAACATACTGGTGCGCTGATCGTACCATCAGCGGACATGAAAAAGGCGGGACCCACGGGCCCCGCCTTTTTGCTGTTCACCGTAACCGGTTCACATCTTCGAATATTTCTCGATCAGGCTGTTGGCGCGGTCATAAAGCTCCTGGCCATTGATGCCCTTGCCATCCATTTCCTTGATCCAGCCATCAATCACCGGCTGGGCCGCAGTCTTCCAGCGGGCCAACTCATCGCCCGAGATTTCAACAATCGTGTTGCCACGATCAACTGCAATCTGGCGGCTCGGCGCATCATAGTCCTGCATGGTCTTGCCCGCAAAAGCAGAGAAGGTGGCGCCGGAATTGTCATCCAGTGCCTTCTTCATGTCGTCCGACAGGCTTTCATATTTCTGCTTGTTCATCACGAGCACGAAGGTGACAGTGTAGATGGCCTTGTCGCCAACAAACTCGGTATGCGTGTTGGTGAGTTCCGCAACCTTGAGCGCGCCTGTCACTTCCCACGGAATGACCGTGCCGTCGATGACACCTTTCGAGAGCGCTTCCGGAATTGCCGGAACCGGAAGACCGATCGGCTCGGCTCCCATTTCCTTGATCAGGGCATTGGTCATGCGTGATGGTCCGCGCAGTTTCAGGCCCTTCATGTCCTCAAGCTTGTGGACGCCTTCGCCCTTGGCGTGAATGACGCCCGGACCATGCACCCAGGTACCGATGATATGGTAGTCCTTGAAGTCCTGATCCTTCATGTCGCTTTCGAAAATGTCCCAATATGCCTTTGAAGTGGCCTCGGCATTGGTCATCATGAAGGGAAGCTCAAAGACCTCCGTGCGTGGGAAACGGCCCGGCGTATAGCCGACAACGGTCCAGGCGATGTCGACAACACCATCCTTGACCTGGTCGATCAGTTCCGGCGGCTTGCCGCCCAGCGCCATGGCCGAATACATTTCGATCTTCAGCTTGCCGCCGGAAGCATCCATCACCGACTTCATCCACGGCTCCAGCACATATTTGGGCACATTGGCCTGCGCTGGCAGGAACTGATGCAGCTTGAGGGTGACTTCCTGGGCCTGCACGGCCGGAGCCTGGAACAGGGACAATCCGACCAGAACGGCGGATGCCACTGTACCCTTAATGAAATTGCGCTTTTTCAAGGTTATTCCTCCCGTTTGTCTGAGCCAATCATTGTTGGCAATGCTGCGCTGACTGGACCTCCATCTTCGCAGGCAAAACAGATAATGGAAATGGTATCAGAAGGCAAATTTTTGTTTATTGACATAATAATCAGTATACTACGTTTATTGAAGGAAAAAGTCTTCCACAGGCGCGCTTCGCCAGTTGTCAGATGACGGCATCAGGCTCGAACCTGCCCCTGACGGTGAGGCCCGTATCGAGCAGGCAGCCGGCAAGCGGGTCAGCCTCGCGCTTTCTGGCGCTCATGTCCTGCCAGGCGCTCGTAACCGCAACATGGCTGGCATCCTGGCCAAAAAAGGCCGGGCATGATGGCTGCAGCACCGGCAGTTCAATTGTATTGATGCGCGCACCATCCGGCGAATAGGCATCAAGGGCTGATCCGCCCCAGCGCGCATTCCAAACCACACCATCGCCATCGCAAATCGAACCATCCAGCCCGCCGGTCTGGCCACGATTGTCAAAAAACAGTTCGGGCTCGCCGCTGGGCAGGCCGGTCGCCGGATCACAGGCCACTTTCATCAATTTGCCACCAGCTGAGTCCGCGAAATATCCGACCGACCCATCCGGCGAGAAGCAGATGGAATTGGGAATGGTGATATTCGAATAGAGCTTCCGGATTTCGCCGCCGCGATGCCAATAGATGCTGCCGGCATGTTTCTCCGCCTTCTTGCCCATGGTGCCTACCCACATTGCGCCGCATGGATGCACCCGCGCGTCATTCGAGCGGTTGGAGGCATTGTCGTCTTCCAGTGGAACATGCAAGGCAAGGCTGCCAGAAGCCGCGTCCCGCACATAAAGGCCGTCTTCACAGGCCAGCAATTGCCGCGACTTGTCGATGCGGGCAATGGCGCTGGCCATGAAAGGCAGGCTGTGGATGGTGACAGTCCCGGTTCCCGGCTTCATTTCAGCGAGTTTGCAATTGACGATGTCAAACCACCGGAGCGTACCGGTATGCTGGTCGAAACTCGGCCCTTCACCGAGCTCGAAACGAATATCGCACAATACCGTCACGGACATGGCTACACCCTGCCATCAAGATGACGGGCCTTGCGCAAGGCCGGGAACATTATTGCCCAGACAATCGCAACGCCCACTGTGCCAATCCCTCCGAAAACCACGGCTGGCACCGTACCGATCAGCGCCGCCATGCTGCCTGCGCGAAACTCGCCCAATTCATTTGAGGCACCGACAAAGACCATGTTGACCGCATTGACACGCCCGCGCAACCGGTCGGGCGTCCATATCTGGATCAGCGTTTCGCGGACATAGACGCTGACCATGTCCGCCGCACCTGCAAGAGCAAGTGCCAGTATCGAAAGCCACGCAATGCTGGACGCACCGAATACCGATGTGAACACGCCAAAAAGGGCCACGAAGACGAACATCACCATGCCCGCATGATCGCGGATCGGACCTCCAGAAAGCCATAATGCCATTACCACTGCACCAATGCCCGGTGCGGCTCGCAACATTCCCAGGCCACTGGGTCCGAGATCCAGAATGTCACGCGCATATACCGGCAGCAGCGCTACGGCCCCTCCGAGTAACACGGCAAACAGGTCAAGCGATATCGCACCAAAGACAATCTTCTCGTGATAGATGTAGCGAAACCCGGCAAACAATGTCTGCAGGCTAGGCCGCTCAACCTCGCTATGTTGCGCCGGCTTGGGAATCATGAACGAGAGAATCCCGGAGACCATCATCATGAAGGCCGCGACCCCATATGCCGTCGTCGCCGACAATCCGTAAAGAAGGCCACCCACTGCAGGGCCCGCGATGGAAGCCGTCTGCCATGCGGAGGAATTCCATGCGACCGCATTTGCGAAATCCTTTTCGGGAACGACATTTGCCAACAGGGCAGCCGAGGCCGGGGCAAAGAAGGCCCGCGCAATGCCAAACAGGAACAACACCACGAATATCGGCATGGGCGACGCGACGCCCGTGATCGTCAAATACAGGATCGCAAGCGCGCACACAGCCTCCAGCAAGGCGGAAGTACCCATGATCATGCGTCGTCCGAAACGGTCGGCGACAGCCCCCGTAACCAGCACCAGCAACAGTGACGGGGCAAACTGGATGAGACCCACCAGGCCGAGATCGAATGGATCGCGTGTCAGGTCATAGATCTGCCAGCCGACGGCAACAGAAACAAT
>JAGRLM010000308.1 GCA_020441795.1 Nitratireductor sp. | reverse complement strand
GTGGCGGCGCCTGCTGCAAGCTGCACCTGCTGATTGCTGCGCAGGATCGACGCAAAAGCCTCGCTGTCCGCCAGATACATATAGCCAAAGGAGTGAATCCTGAGGTCCGGAACCCGCTCATCGCCGCCCATGTGCTGGCGCAGGTTCTTGACGAAATCAGCCGTGAACTGGCTGATGCGGACATTAAGCTCCATCGAGAATTGTTGCCGGATGCAGCTATTGGTATGCGCGGTCGAGCACAACGCATAACTCATGTCCCGCTCGACAACCAGAACCCTGCCGGTAAAAGCCTTGTCCTGCGTGAGAAACCAGGCAGTGGACGAACCCATGATTGCGCCACCGACAATGACAATGTCATAGGAAGAGGCCTTCGGCGCCTCGGTCTTTCCGGCCATTCCGTTTCTCCGTTTGTTGAACCGCTCGAGGGACCGCGTTGTGACAATGCTGCCTGCGCGATTTCATGTCGAGAGGGTTTGCGCTTCGGCGCTGAATAATTCTTATGGCAGCGATCAGCATGGCTTTGACGCCGGGTTTTGCCCCCTGAGCGGGCATGAAACAGGCATGTCCATAAATTAGCGGGCGTAAAGATACGAGAATACGCGGGAAAAGTTTGGGTTGCGTTTTCCGGCCCGTCGTTTTTAATGTCCAGCTCAGCATATGCTGGAGAAGAGAGACATGAGTGAAACCAAGATACAGACCATGGAGGAGTTCGCCGCCGCCAGCGGAATATCGCGTCCGACCGTATCGAAATACTTCAACGACCCAGGAAGCGTGCGCGATTCAACACGCCAGAGGATCGAGAAGGCGTTGCTGCTCTTCGATTTCCGACCCAATATATTTGCGATCAATCAGAACCGCCGATCAACCAAGAATATCGGCATCATCGTGCCCTATCTGGCTGATCCGTTCTTTGCCGAGATGGCAAGAATGATCGAGCGCCAATGCATTGATGCGGGATACTGGCCGATTCTGTTCAGTTCGCACGGACAGCGCCAGTCGGAAATCAATGCATTGGAGACACTCAGATCGCTCAAGCCGGCAGGCGCGCTGATTGCTCCGTTGGGCCGGGCTTCGGATCTGGAACTCATTCGCAAATTCGCCGATGACGTGCCGACGGTAACCTTCGACAGCAATCAGGAAATCGGCGAAGTCTTTGTTGGATCAAACAATTCCCAGAGTATCGGGTTGATTGTCGAATATCTTTGCCGCACCGGGGAGCCGCCCTGCTTCTTTGAAACAGCACCGGTAAACCCGAATGCGATACGCCGCCGCAAGGCCTATGTCGAGGCCATGGAGCGCCTTGGACAAACGCCTGAAATCATCCATGCCGGCGAACAGTCATGGGACTTCGAGCAGACCGGATTGAACGAGGGCAAACGCGTGATTGCAGAGCGCAAGCTGCCGTCAAACACCGTCCTGTGCAGCAACGATCGCATCGCCATCGGCTTTCTGGCGGCTGCCTACCAGATGGGATTGCGGGTTGGCCGGGGTCCCGGATGTGCCATGCGGATAGCCGGCCATGATGATCATCCCTGGTCGCGTTTCACCTGTCCGCCCCTGACGACAGTTTCCCAGGATTACTCTGCAATCGTCGAAACCAGTGTCGAAAAGCTCTTTGAAATCATGAATTCCGGGGTCCGGAAGCCCAAGCGGGAAGAGACCTTGTTCGATGGCAAACTGGTGCTGCGCGAGTCTGCCTGACACACATTCGGGCCATGCTCGGCCACGACTGGTCTGGGGACGAGCAAGCAGTAAAAGTTTACGCGCGTAAAGAATTCTGTTGACTCTGGATTGCGCTTTGCTAATGTCCAGCTCGTTTCCGTATTGCCAAGGGAGGAATTGGAAATGAAACTAGCAAGAATTCTATTGGGCGCGACCGCATTGTCGCTCACAGTATCGGTGGCCAGCGCAGAAACGCTGACCATCGCGACCGTCAACAATGGTGACATGATCCGCATGCAGAAGCTGACGGATGATTTCACGGCCAAGACCGGTCACAAGGTCGAGTGGGTCACACTCGAGGAAAACGTGCTTCGCCAGCGCGTTACCACTGACATCACCACAAAGGGTGGTGCTTTCGACATCATGACGATCGGCATGTACGAAACCCCGATCTGGGGCAAGAACGGCTGGCTGGTTCCATTGAACGACATGTCTGCGGATTACGATGTCAACGACATCTTGCCGGCAATGCGTTCCGGTCTGTCCTATGATGGCACGATGTATGCAGCGCCGTTCTATGGCGAATCCTCGATGATCATGTACCGCAAGGACCTGATGGAGAAGGCCGGCCTGACCATGCCGGAAGCCCCGACCTGGGAATTCATTCGCGAGGCGGCGGCCAAGATGACCGACCGCGCCAACGACATCAACGGCATCTGCCTCCGCGGCAAGGCTGGTTGGGGTGAAGGTGGGGCAATCATCACCGTCACAGGAAACTCCTTCGGTGCACGCTGGTTCGACGAAAACTGGAATGCCCAGTTCGATCAGCCGGAATGGAAGCAGGCTCTGACATTCTTCGTCGATACGATGAACGAGTCAGGTCCCGCAGGTTATGCCACCAACGGCTTCAACGAAAACCTTTCACTGTTCCAGCAGGGCAAGTGCGGCATGTGGATCGAGGCAACCGTCGCCGCGTCCGTCGTGACCGGCAAGGAAGCGACGGTGGCCGACAAGGTCGGCTTCGCACTGGCACCCGACAAGGGGCACGGCAAGCGCGGCAACTGGCTGTGGGC
>JAGRLM010000021.1 GCA_020441795.1 Nitratireductor sp. | reverse complement strand
TGTAGTCGCGAACCTTGTCTTCGCCCAGTTCCAGCATTTTTTGCGGCGTATCGGCCACGGCAAACAGGCCTCGCGTCGCCTTGTTGACACCTACATCGGTAGACTGCGCGGATAGAACGACTGCAACCAGCAGGGTGAACGGATTCACATGCTCCAACTCGCCCCGTGGTTCTGGCCTTTGTTGGCGAAAACGCTCGAAAATCTCCGTGATTTCGGCCCTTGTATAACGCGATCGCGCCTTGCGGGCGGTGCTGGCTTTTGGCATTTCACGGCTTCCCTTTGCTGATGGCAAATCTATAATGGATGGTCATGACACACCGCAACAACCCGATTTCCCGGCAAGATCCGGATGAAGGCAAGGATCCCGTTTTCGCTGCGCGACTATTTCCGCATCGATCACTGGGAAAGTCGGGCTTCGTTCTGCTGATGGCCTTTATCGGATTGACCTGTTTCATCTCCGGTCTGTTGTTCTGGTCCATCGGTGCCTGGCCGATATTCGGCTTTTTCGGGCTCGATTTCCTGGCCATCTGGATTGCTTTCAAGCTCAACTACCGGTCCGCCCGCCGGTCCGAGGAGATTGCGATCTGGCGCGACGACCTGCTGGTCAGGCGGATTTCGCCGTCTGGCACGATTGACGAGCAGCGCTTCAACCCCGCCTGGACCCGCTTTGGTGTTGACCGGCATGACGAAATCGGGATTACCCGCATGTTCCTGCGCGGCGACGGCCGCGAGATCACGCTCGGTGATTTTCTCAATCCGCCGGATCGCGAGAGTTTTTCGCGCGAATTCGGAGCGGCCCTCGCATCGGTAAAATCCTGACGCAAGGCCGGTATGCCTGAAATCGGGTGGCAATCATCACATGGTGTCTGATACTGGCGGGCTATTGAGCCATTCGGATCAGCCCGCTTCGCATAACCCGGAGCGCTGATCAAGAACCGGAAAGTTGACGATGTCCCTGATCGACCACAATAGCTGCGGTGACTACCAGACCGTCAGGCGTTGCATTGAACTGATATCGCAGAACTGGCGCGACCAGCCCGAACTGGAGGAACTGGCGCTTGCTGTCGGCCTGCCTGCGGAAAAACTGCAAAAGACGTTCACCCGCTGGGCCGGTCTTTCCCCCAAGGCCTTTCTGCAGGCCGTGACGCTTGATCACGCGCGCCGCCTGCTTGACGAGAAAATGCCGATACTGGATGCAAGCTATGAACTTGGCCTGTCCGGTCCCGGCCGGTTGCATGACCTGTTTGTCACCCATGAAGCCATGTCGCCAGGCGTTTACAAGGCGCGCGGCGAAGGCATCGAGCTTCGCTATGGTTTTCACGAAAGCCCGTTCGGGCTGGCGCTGGCAATGGTGAGCGAACGTGGCCTTGCCGGCCTTGCCTTTTGTGACCCGGGTGGTGAAGCCGAGGCTCTGGACGACATGAAATCGCGCTGGCCGCGCGCAAGCTATCTCGAAGATCTCGAAGCCACGGCACCCTATGCCTTGCGGGCCTTCGATCCGCACCGCTGGAGCAGGCAGGATCCGTTGCGGGTCGTTCTGATCGGAACCGATTTCGAGGTCAGGGTCTGGCAAGGCCTGCTGCAGATACCAGTTGGAACGGCAACCAGCTATTCGCAACTGGCCGGGGCGGTCGGCGCTGCCAATGCGCCCCGCGCCGTTGGCAGGGCAGTCGGGCGCAATCCGGTTTCCTTTGTTGTTCCCTGTCATCGCGTTGTCGGAAAAAGCGGCGCCCTGACAGGGTATCACTGGGGACTGACGCGCAAGCGCGCAATGCTTGGCTGGGAAGCGGGAATTCGTGCTGCCTGCTGAGCAGGAAAATTCAGAATATCCGGATCGTGCAATTGCCGCGCGCCACCGGCAGTTCCTCGCTGTCCTGCCAGCACCAGACTTCGGCAAAGACCAGCCTGCGACCCTGCCGCACCAGAGCTGGCCGGGCAAACAGGTCCACGTCCTTCGTGACCCGGATATAGTCGATGGCAGAAGAGACCAGTTCCACGCTTTGACCCGGCTGCGCGAGCGAGCGCACCAGCATCTCTGCGCTCATCTCCACCATCGAGCCGACCACGCCGCCATGCAGGGCGCGGATGAAGGGATTGCCGATATGGCGGTCATCGAATGTCATGCGAAACACATCGGGTTGCTCGGTCGCGTCGAATTGCAGCCATCGGCGCATTGGCGTATCTGGAATCTTGAACGCGGCACCTTCGAGCGAATTTTTCATCGTATGGGTCAAAGCCTTGCCCCCAATGGCTTGGAGCGCGTGCCGAGCATGAAGGTGCCGGTTGCCGTGGAAAGCGTCTCGCCGGTCTCGGCATTGAGCAGTTTGCCACTCATATGTGCCATGTCATGGTGAATGCCCTCGAACCGGGCCTTGCACAACAGCGCCTCGCCCTTAACTGCGCGGCGCATGTGCTGCGTCGTCAGCCCGACAGTGGCAATGGGTTGGATCTTCTCCATTTCGCCCATCACCGCACCGCCCAGAACCGTGTCGAGGATCAGCGTTGCCAGCCCGCTATGGACCTCGCCCGTCGCTTCATTCTCGACAAATGCTCCTGGCGCTTCCAGCGCGACTGTCAGGACATGGTCTTCCACACCCACGAACCGCACCGACACATAGCTCGATATCGGATGGTTGGAGGAAAAGAATATTTCTGCGGGATGTTTCGGTATTTCGCTTGCCGTCATTGCCTGTCTTCCGTCCGGCAAGAGTCCTCAGCCGGATAACGGTATCTTGCTTTACGTTATCGTAAACGTCAATTCTTCAATTGCGTTTCAGGCCGTCAGGATTTCCTTTGACGCAACAGTGGTGTCGGCATTCAATCGATAGATCATCGGCACGCCTGTATCGAGATTGAGCCCTGTGATCTCGTCGCGCGTCAGTCCGTCCAGCACCATGACCAGCGAACGCAGGGAATTGCCATGCGCTGCCACCAGCACGCATTCGCCGCGCATGGCGCGCGGCAGGATATGCTGCATGTAATAGGGCCAGACGCGGGCACCGGTGTCTTTCAGGCTCTCGCCTCCCGGCGGCGGCACATCATAGGAACGACGCCAGACATGCACCTGCTCCTCGCCCCAACGCTCGCGCGCATCATCCTTGTTGAGCCCGGAAAGGTCACCATAATCGCGCTCGTTGAGGGCTTCGTCACGGATGGTTTCGAGACCGGACTGGTTCACGCCGTCAAGAATGATGCTGCATGTCTTCTGCGCCCGGGACAGGGCGGAGGTGAAGGCGATATCGAATTTCATGCCGAGCGCGTTGAGAAGTTCGCCCGCCTTTGTCGCCTCGCTCACCCCCTGCTCGGTGAGGTCGGGGTCACGCCAGCCGGTGAACAGGTTCTTGAGGTTCCAGTCGCTCTGGCCATGTCGGACCAGTACAAGGGTTCGTTCCATGCTCTTTGCTTTCCGCTTGTCGTCAATTTGTCGTCAATCGATCTTCTGCTTTTCCTCGATCAGGCAAGACCCAGCACATCCCGCATCGAATAGAGCCCCGGCTTCTTGCCGCGACCCCACAATGCGGCCTTCACGGCGCCACTGGCAAAGATCGTGCGGTCCTGTGCCAGATGCGAAAGCACGATACGCTCGCCTTCACCGGCAAGAATGACCGAATGGTCGCCGACAACCGATCCACCGCGAAGGGTGGCAAAACCGATAGTGCCGCTCTCGCGGGCACCGGTATGGCCGTCTCGCACCCGCGTCGAATGGCTTTCCAGATCGATAGCACGCCCGACTGCTGCAGCTTCGCCCAGCAGCAATGCCGTGCCGGAAGGGGCATCGACCTTGTGGCGATGATGCATTTCCAGTACTTCGATATCGTAGTCACCTGCCGAAAGCGCCCGCGCTGCCTGTTCGACGAGAACGGCCAGCAGATTGACACCCAGGCTCATATTGCCGGACTTGACGATGACCGCATGGCGGGCTGCTGCCTTGAGCTTTTCCTCGTCCTGCGCCGAGCATCCGGTGGTTCCGATCACATGGACAATGCGTGCTTGCGCAGCGAGTGCCGCAAATTCCACGGTGGCGGCAGGTGCGGTGAAATCAAGCACCCCGTCCGCCGCAGCAAAGGCCGTGAGGGCATCATCGCTGACCATGATGCCGTTTTCGCCAGTACCAGCAAGCAGGCCGCTATCCTTGCCGATGGCCGGTGACCCTGGGCGTTCCAACGCTGCAGAAAGCCTCACGCCCTCGATGCGGGCAATTGCATTGACAAGCGCCATTCCCATGCGTCCGGCAGCGCCCACAACAACCAGTTTCATCTCAGCCATGGGCTTCTGCCTTTGTATCATCGACGATTTCGCCGTCATCCGTTCCGATATTGTGCAGCCGTGAATAAAGGCCGTTCCGCTTGCGCATCAGGCTGCCATGTGTGCCGTGTTCCACCACTTGGCCCTTGTCGATGACGATGATCGAATCGGCATTGCGAATGGTCGACAGCCGGTGCGCAACCACCACGGTGGTGCGGCCCTTCATCAGCGTGTCCAGTGCCTTCTGGACCAGCTTTTCCGATTCGTTGTCAAGCGCCGAGGTCGCCTCATCCAGCAGCAGGATTGGTGCATTGCGAAGGATTGCCCTCGCGATGGACAGTCGCTGGCGCTGCCCGCCGGAGAAATTCGTCCCCATTTCGCCAACGGCAGTTTCATAGCCCTCCGGAAGTGCGGCGATGAAGTCATGCGCCTGGGCAAGCCTTGCCGCCTCCTCGATCTCCTCGTCGCTGGCCTCAGGCCTGCCAAAGGCGATATTCTCGCGAACCGTTCCTTCAAAGAGCACCGGCTGTTGCGAAACATAGGCGATGTTCTTGCGCAGGCTTGCGACCGTGATCGTGGCAATGTCCTGACCGTCAATGACAATCGTGCCTGAAAGCGGATCGTGAAAACGCTGGATCAGGTTGATGATCGTCGTCTTGCCGCCGCCCGACGGGCCCACCAGCGCCGTCGTCTTCCCGGCCCTCGCATGAATCGAAACGCCATCGAGAATATTTTCGCCCGCCTTGTAGCTGAAGACGACATTGTCGAGCCGTATATCGGCCTGGCTGATTGCAATGTCCTTCGCATCCGGCTGATCAGACTGGCGTGGCTTGGTGTCCAGCAATTCATAGAGCATCCGGGCATTGACCAGCGATTTCTCGAACTGGACCCGGAAGGATGCAAGCCTGCGAGCCGGGTCATAGGCAAGCATGGCAGCAACCAGGAAGGAAAGCAGTGCACCCTGGTTGGCACCGAGCTCGATCACCCGCCATCCACCAAAGGCGACAGCGCCGGCAATAGCGATACCGCCCAGTGTCTCGGTCAGCGGTCTGGTGCGTGCATTGACGAGCGCGATTGTATTGGCCTGTTTTTCGGCGCTCTTGACCAGTTTATCGACCTTGACCTGCATCTGGTCTTCCATGGTGAAGGCCTTGAGCACGCTGATGCCCTGTGCGCTTTCGACCATGGCCGAGTTCACCCGTGCATTGAGGTTCACTTCCTGGCGCGACAGCTTTTTCATGCGCTTCACATAGCGCGAAATGACATAGGCGGCCGGCGGCATGACCACCAGCGAGCCCAGTGTCATTGCCGGATCCTGCCAGATCATGACGCAGATCAGGCCAACCAGGGTCAGAAAATCGCGCGCAACCACGGTGATCATGGTGTTGAGCAGGTTCTTGATCCCGGCAATGTTCTGGCCGATCTGGCTGACGAGGAATGCCGAACGGTTGTCATTGTAGAAGCCGATGCCCAATTGCAGCATGTGGCTGTAAACACGCGACTGGTAGCGCGCGATGATATTGTTGCCGATGCGATTGAGCAGGACTTCCTGTCCGAAGCCGGCAATGCCCTTGGTCATGAACACGCCCAGGATGATGGCGGCCACTACCCAGGCCATGGCAAGGTTCTTCTTGTCAAAGACCTCGTTGACGACATCCTTGATGATATAGGCGCTGTAGGAAGTCGTGCCTGCGACAATCACCATGCACAGGATGGCCAGTGCATAGGACCCGCGATAGCTGGCGAAGTTTTCCTCGAAGACACGCCGCACGACTGCGCGTGACTGCGGATCGGAAGCGACCTGTTTGATGTTCTCGATCGACAAAGGTGGTTCCCGTCCTTGTTGTGGGCAATCCCGGCAATGATACACCGCGAAGCCGGGTTCGGGGCTCTTGTTGTCGGCCTAATATCAGAAACAGACCGGCCTTGGAAAGTGCTGCACTGCAACACACCCGAACGCATGATGGCCCGGACAAAGCTTCGAGTTCAGGCCGTGAAATGCAATGTCGCGCCTTCGAGGCTGAAGCGGTCAGCGTCCTGAACACAAGCCGCAAGACCCTCGAGCGCTGCGGTGGGATGCGTCATGACATTGACCGGGATGGATCGCATGATCTCGCCATGCGGCGCCTTGTCCTCGAATGCCTTGCGGAATTCCGAGCTGCGGATCATTGGCAGCATTTTGGCTCCGATCCCGCCCGCAATATAAATTCCGCCGCGCGCGAGGGTCAGAATGGCCATGTCCCCGGCAATTCTGGCAAGCAGCGTCAGGAACAGTTCTACCGCCTCGCGGGCATGGGCGTTTGACCCGTCACTGGCCTGTGCCGAGATTTCGGACGCCACAATGTTCTGGCCAGCCACCCCATCCACCTTGCAGATTGCCTGGTAAAGGTTTTCCAGTCCGCGTCCCGACAGCGCGTTTTCCGCGCTCATGCGTCCATCTTCCTTTTTCAGGAATTCCCAGATATCGCTCTCGCGTCTGCCGCGTGGTCCCAGATCCACATGACCACCTTCGCCGGGGATGACGGCCCATTTGCCACTGACATTGATGACCAGCGCAATGCCAAGTCCCGTACCGGGGCCGATCACCACCTTGGGGTGATTGTCGAGTATCCTCGCCGTGCCGATCGGGCTTAGATGTTCCGGCGAAAGGGCAAGGGCGGCAAGCCCTTGTGCTGCGAAATCATTCATCAGCGTCATTGAATCAAGGCCAAACCCGGCAATCGTTTGTGCTGGCCGGATTGTCCATGCTCCGTTGGTAAGCCGGAATTCGCTGCCCACCAGCGGCGTTGCAATGGCCAGCATCATGGATTTTGGCCTCAGGCCGGTATGGGGGAACACGGCTTCCCGGACCGCTGTATCGAGATCGGGAAAATCGGCTATCCGTACAGGACTGAACCCGATGGACGGGGAATGCGCATTCTCGACCATGGCAAAACGGGCATTGGTGCCGCCGATGTCGCCAACCAGTACGGGAAAGGAAATGTCCACCTGTCGCTCCATTGTTCAGGCAGTTCTGCTGATCCGTGGTGCAAACCGCCACGCCTGCGCGTCCTTAACCCCATCGTCCGACAACTTCAATCTCAACCGGGGTATGACGATGAATGCCGGAAACGAAAAAACGGCAATTTTCCGCATGCAAATTGAAAAGAACCGTGCAAGAGTTGTCGACAGGGATGTGCCGGAAGAAGAGGTTTCACGCGAAACCGCAATACCGGCCTCCGCCGCAAACACCCACACGCGCCCGTTGAAACGGGGCTGCGCGCGGGTGTGCAATGGTGGATGGCACGAGATTATTGCCTGCCGGGCGACTCCTGAAATAGCCGTAAACGGCAAGAACAGACCTGATATCGAAGGTTAGAACAGGGAACAGATCATGAAGAAACTGATTTTCGCACTGTTGGCAACAGCAGCAGCCACCGCAGTATCGGCACCGGTGCAGGCGGCCGATTTCAAGGCATGCCAGATCACCGATACTGGCGGCGTCGATGACAAGGGCTTCAACCAGACCGCCTGGAAGGGCGTTCAGGACGCCAAGGACATGGGTGTGGAAGGCAAACTGCTGGAATCGAAGGCAGAAACCGACTACGTGCCAAACATCAATTCCTTTGTTGCAGAAAAATGCGACATCATCATCACCGTCGGCTTCCTGCTGGGTGACGCGACAAAGGCCGCAGCCGAAGCCAATCCGGACGTGAAGTTCTCCATCGTCGACTATGCCTATGATCCGGTCCTGCCGAATGTGCTCGGCCAGGTCTATGCGACAGACGAGGCAGCATTCCTCGCCGGATACGTGGCTGCTGGCGTATCGAAGACAGGTATTGTCGGCACCTTTGGCGGTATCAACATTCCGCCAGTCACCATCTTCATGGATGGTTTTGCCCATGGCGTTGCCTATTACAACAAGCAGAAGGGCAAGGACGTGAAGGTTCTGGGCTGGGATCCGGAAAAGAAGGAAGGTCTCTTCACCAACAACTTCTCGAGCCTCGACGATGGCCGTGCCTTTGCCAAGAACCTCAATGAGGAAGGCGCAGACATTGTCATGCCGGTTGCAGGCCCGGTCGGCCAGGGTTCGGCAGCACTTGCCACCGAACTTGGCGCGGATACGCTGAAGATTGTTGGCGTCGACGTCGACCAGTACGAGACCGATCCCGAGCACAAGGGCGTGTTCCTGACCTCGGTTCTCAAGCGCATGGATTCGACCGTGGTTGAAGCCATCAAGCAGGCACAGGACGGCTCGTTCAAGGGCGGCGTCATTGTCGGTACACTGAAAAGCGGCGGCGTTGGCCTTGCCCCGTTCCACGATCTCGACGGTGCCGTTTCCGATGAACTGAAGGCAGAGCTCGAGCAGATCTCGGCCGGCATCAAGGACGGCTCGATCAGCGTCAAGGGTATGTAATCCTGATTGCAACATCGGTGCCGCCATCCGTTCCAGCGGATCGGATGGCGGCACCGTTTCAGGAAGTTCAGTCAGTTCGCCAGGGGGCAAGGTCTTTGGATATCGAACTTCGCGCCATCACCAAGCGTTTTGGTGACCTTGTCGCAAACTCCAATGTCAATCTGTCGATTCGCGGTGGCGAGATACTCGGTCTTCTCGGTGAGAATGGCGCGGGCAAGTCCACGCTGATGAATGTCCTTTCGGGATTTTACCGTCCCAATGAGGGCCAGATCCTGATCGACGGCAAACAAGTGCAATTCTCCGGGCCAGGCGACGCGATCCGCGCCGGGATCGGCATGGTGCATCAGCATTTCATGCTGGTGCCGGTCTTCACTGTCGCGGAAAACGTGGTGCTGGGCGTCGAGCCAACAGGCCCGGTTGATTATCTCGATATGAAAAAGGCGCGTGAACAGGTGCGCACCATCAATGACGAATATGGCCTGGAAGTCGATCCCGATGCGCTTATCGAGGATTTGCCGGTCGGCATCCAGCAGCGCGTCGAAATCCTCAAGGTCCTGTTCCGCTCCGCCGAAGTGCTGGTGTTTGACGAACCGACAGCCGTTCTCACACCACAGGAAGTCACCGAATTCTACAAGATCGTGCGCATGCTGCGCGATGCCGGCAAGGCGCTGGTCTTCATTACCCACAAATTGCACGAAATTCACGAAGTCGCTGACCGCATCTCCGTCCTGCGCGGGGGCAAGATTGTTGGCGAAGGTTTTCCCGGCAAGACATCCGACAAGGAACTGGCCGAAATGATGGTTGGCAGGCCGGTGACCTTCAACGTCGCCAAGGGCGATTTCAAACCCGGTGCTACCCTCCTCGAAGTCAAGAACATGACGGTCCTGCGCGACGATGATTCGGTAGCCGTCGATGATGTCAGCTTTTCGGTTCGCAGTGGCGAGATCGTCGGCATTGCCGGTGTCCAGGGCAATGGCCAGACCCAGCTCGAAGAGGCGTTGAGCGGCTTGCGCCGCGTCACTTCGGGAACCGTGAAATTCGATGGCGCCGATATCACCAATTCATCCGCGCGCGCGCTCCACAGGATGGGCTTTGCCCATGTGCCCGAAGACCGTCAGCATAGCGGCATGGTGTCCGATTTTTCCATTGCCGAAAACATGGCGCTCAATACCTATTATGCCGAACCGTTCTCGCATGGCATCGTCATGGACTGGAAAACCGTTCGCGAGACCTCGGCGCGCAATGCGGCCGCCTTCGACGTGCGCACTTCCTCGATTTACAAGCCTGCGGGAGAACTCTCCGGCGGTAACCAGCAAAAGATGATCATCGCCCGCGAGATGTCGCGCAATACCCGCTTCCTGCTGGCCTCGCAGCCAACGCGCGGACTTGATGTCGGATCGATCGAATATATCCACAAGCGCATCGTGGCTGCCCGCGACGAGGGCGACGGCGTTATCATCATTTCCTCGGAACTCGACGAGATCCTCGCGCTCTCCGACCGCATTCTGGTCATGTTCAAGGGTCGCATCGTGGCTGAATTCGCAGATGGCGTTCGCCAGCCGAGCAAGAACGAAATCGGACTGGCGATGGCAGGAGCAGTGGCATGAGCGAGAAGGACTTGCAATCCGTAACCGACAGGCTGCTTCAGCGTGCTGCACCTGGCCGCGCCGAATTCGAGGACATCGTCGTTGTTCCGGTTCTGGCCGTATTGGTCGCCATCATCCTTGGTGGCCTCATCATGCTCGCGACCGGTGTGTCGCCCGCCAATATCGGCAAGGCCTTTGTTGCGCTGTTCAACGGCTCATTCGGATCGCTCAATGCCGTTTCCGAAACGCTGACTGCCGCTGCCCCCCTGACACTTGCCGGACTTGGCATTGCCATCGCCTTTCGTGCGGGCCTGTTCAATATCGGGGCTGAAGGACAGGTGATTGTTGGTGGCGTGGCCGCTGTTGTTGTCGGCTTTTCCTTTGCGGGCATGCCGCCGATCATCCATGTGCCCCTGGCATTGCTGGCCGGTGCCGTGGCCGGTGCGTTTTGGGCGTCCATTGCCGGCTGGTTGCGCGCTGCCACCGGCGCGCATGAGGTCATCATCACCATCATGCTCAACCTGATCGCGATGCGCCTGCTGGACTATCTGCTGCGCAACCCGCCGATCCAGAAGGAAGGCCGTGCCGACCCCATTTCCAAGAATGTGCTTCCAAGCGCGGAACTTCCGCATCTCTTCGACTGGCTCGACCCGCTGATGCGCGTTCATGCAGGGATTTTCGTCGTGATGCTGGCCGTCATCTTCATATGGTGGCTGCTGTTTCGCTCGACCATCGGCTTCGAATTCCGCGCCGCCGGTCTCAATCCGGAGGCTGCGCGCTATGCCGGCATGCGCTCCGGCCTCATCATCGTACTTGTCATGGCGCTTGCAGGCGCCCTTGCAGGGCTTGCTGGCGCAAACCAGGTACTTGGGGTGCTGGGGCGTGTTTCGCCGAACTTCTCAGGCGGAGTGGGCTTTGATGCGATTGCGGTTGCCCTGTTGGGCCGTTCGCACCCTGTCGGTGTCCTGCTTGCCGGACTTCTGTTCGGTGCATTGCAGGCCGGCGGGCGGCAGATGCAGGTGGATGCAGGCGTCAGCCTCGATGTGATCGCCATCATCCAGGCCCTGATCATCATCTTCATCGCAGCGCCGATGCTCATGCGCGGGGTCTTTTCCTTCGCATTCGCCAAACAGTCAAAACGCTAGGTGGATCCAACCAATGGCAGCAACGCAGGTATCAAAGGTCAGCAAGCCAGCAATCAGTCCCACACGTCTGCGCCAGACGAGGCTCATTGGCGTTATTTTGCTCATCCTGTCGGTCTTTGTGGCCGTATTCTTTGCCTGGCCGGTCAGCGGCGACGCATCCTTCCGCCTGGCCTATCCCGGCGACGCATTCCCCTTGCCAAACCTGATCGTTCCTGCAGCACCCTATGCCTGGGTCGTTGCAGCCCTTCTGGCATTTTTCGGGGTGCGCCAGTTCCTGCCCGGTGCGACACGCTGGACCGGGCTGCTTTTCGGTCTCGGGCTTTTGCTGCTGGTAACCGCATTCCTGACCTGGGCGACGGCAGGCAAATCCTTTTCCCTGACGGGAATGCTGCAGGCAACCATCATCCGCTCGGTTCCGATAGCGCTCGGCGGCCTTGCAGGTGTGCTTTGCGAGCGTGTCGCCGTCGTCAACATCGCAATCGAGGGCATGTTGCTGGCCGGTGCATTCACAGGCGCGGTGATTGGCTCGCTGTTTGGCGGCACGGTCGGCGTTCTGGCTGCAATGCTGGTGGGCGGTGCATTCGGCTTGTTGCTGGCAGCCCTTGTCGTGACCTACAGGGTTGACCAGATCATTGCCGGCGTCGCGATCAACCTGCTGGTTCTGGGGTTAACATCCTATATGAGCAGCCAGGTGCTCACCCATCATCGTGAACTCAACAATGCGCCGATCTTCAAGGCAATCGACATTCCGATCCTCAGCGACCTGCCGCTGATTGGCCCGATCTTTTTCCAGCACAATATCTTCGTTTATGGCGCACTCATCATGGTGGCCATCGCGACCTATTACCTGTTTCATACCCGCAGCGGATTGCGCGCACGGGCTGTTGGTGAACATCCAGAGGCCGCTGATACGCTCGGCATCGATGTCTATCGCCTTCGTTACATCAATGTCACGCTGGGAGGCATGGTTGCGGGCTTTGGCGGTGCCTGGTTCACGCTCGGTTCGGTCGGCAGGTTTGACGAGAACATGACCAATGGCCGCGGTTTCATTGGCCTTGCTGCCATGATCTTTGGCCGCTGGCACCCCGTCGGTGCGCTGTTAGCGGCACTGGTGTTCGGTTTTGCCGATTCGCTGCAGCAGAAGCTGGCAATCCTGCAAACGCCAATTCCGGCCGAGTTTCTGGCAATGGCACCCTATATCGCGACCATTGTCCTTGTTGCAGGCCTGATCGGAAGGGCAAGGCCGCCAGCCGCCGACGGCAAACCCTATATCAAGGGGCATTGAGGCGAGCAGGAACGGGGCAGAATATCCTGCCTCACCCCGAAACACTGTCGCCAAGGTTTGCAATGCCAGCCTCGATGACCTGTGCCGTAATCCCGCCATGGCCGCGCATGGCATTATAGCCACCGGGTCCGAGCACCTCTTCCATACGCGAGCGCGGCGCGCAAATGCCTGTGCCCTCCAGCAACGCCGAACCGATCCGGAACCGTCGGTCTTTCAACGCAATCAGGTTGATGCCGGATATTGCGAGATTGCGTCGCAACAGGACCGGATCAACGGCGGCAAGTCCGGCCAGATTGGCAATTGCCACAAGATGCTCATGCTGGATCAGCGTCACTGCGCGTATGCCGGGCTTGTTGCGATGATCGCCTTCAAGCCCGCCGGGTCCGATAGCCACATTGTCAAGCGCCATTACAGGCTTGCGCCGCGCCGGGCGAACGCCGATCCATTCGATTGTTCCCTGACGCGGAAAGGTCGAAATCAGTTCGGCAATGGTCGGCATTGAATGTTCCGGAATCGGGTGGCGATTTGTCTGGCTTTACACGATAATAACCCGATGAACGCCGAACCAGTGTATTATTCCATCATCGCAACGCCTATTGGCCCGATCATGCTGGCTGCCGGTCGACAGGGCCTGGTCAGCCTGGCCTATACTTTCGCTGATCGGGAGCCACGTCCCGAACCGCACTGGATTGCCAGTGATGCTGCGCTGGCTGACATCCGCCGCCAGATCGACGAATGGTTTGCCGGAACACGAACGGATTTCGAACTGGACCTGTCCTATGGCGGCAATCCGTTCCAGCGCGCTGTCTGGCAGGCAATGCTGGAAATACCCTATGGCGAGACGCGGACCTATGGCGAGATTGCCGTCATGATTGGCGAGGGCATTGCTGCAAGCCGTGCCGTGGGTACAGCCTGCGGCGACAATCCGCTGCCCCTGGTCATTCCCTGCCACCGGGTGGTGGGCGCTGGCGGCACTCTGACCGGGTTTTCGCATGGTGCCGATGGCGGCATCGCAATGAAGCGTAAATTGCTGGAACACGAATTTCGCATCCGGCCACCAAAGGATACCTTGTTTTCGCTGATGTGACCTACCAGTGCGGTGGTCGCGTTACCGGCACATCGGGTGCAGCTGATTCCTCCAGTGCCACGAAGCGCCGCGCCAGAACATCCAGCTTGGCTTGCATCAAGCGCAGTGCCTCGCCCTGCACGGCCATTTCAGCTGACATTTCTTCGATGATGACGGCCTGATGCGCCACCAGTTCCTCCAGCTTCGTGATGCGCTCATCATTCATCGCAGCATGTCCTCCAGCCGATCGCGCAGCGCAAAGGGTAGCGGCACCGGCTTCCGGTTATCGCGGTCCACATAGACATGGACAAAATGCCCCTGGGCCGAAGCCCGTTCCTCGTCATTCCTGAACAACGCGATTTCATAGCGCACCGATGAATTGCCAAGATGGGCAACGCGAATACCCGCGACAACTGCATCGGGAAACGCCATCTCCGAGAAATAGCTGCATCCCGTTTCAACCACGAGACCAACCACTTCGCCCTTGTGCACGTCCAGCAGCCCTTCTGCGATCAGCCAGCCATTGATGGCGGTGTCGAAGAGCGAATAATGCACGACATTGTTCATGTGGCCATAAATGTCATTGTCGGACCAGCGGGTCTGCAACTTGCGAAACAGGCCGAATTCCTCGCGCGAAAGGGGGTGCGCCTTTGCCATGTCAGTATGCCGCCTTGTAAATGGAAAGCGCGTCGGCCTCGCTGACCGCGCGCGGGTTGTTGACGAGTAGTCTGGTCTGTTTCATCGCGTCTGCCGCCATGCGCGGCAGGTCGGCCTCGGCAACGCCGACTTCGCGCAACCGGGTTTTCAGTCCCAGATCAGCCGAAAGACCGGCAAGCCGCTCGATGAATTCACCACACACACCTTGCGCTCCGGCCGAAATGTCGATGCCTTGAAAGGCGTGTGGTGCCAGTTCGGCATAAAGATGGGCTGCTTCCGGCGCATTGAACCGGAGCACATGCGGCAGCACCAGCGCATTGGAAAGTCCATGCGGCACATGAAAAATTCCGCCAATCGGATAGGCCAGCGCATGAACGGCAGCAACCGGTGAATTGGCGAAAGCCATGCCCGCCAGCATCGACCCCAGCAACATCGCCGAGCGCGCTTCGATATTGCTGCCCTGGTTGACCGCCATCTCGATATTGGCCCCGAGGAGCCGCAACGCCTCGATCGCCAACATGCGCGACATCGCATTGTTGTTGGCGCTCTTCGACGCATAGGCCTCGATTGCATGAACCATCGCATCAATTCCCGTCGCCGCTGTGATCGGGGCAGGCAGGCCAAGCGTCAGTTCCGGGTCCAGAATGGCGAGATCCGGCAGGATCACCGGTGAGGAAACGCCCCGCTTTTCGTCGCCCGATACCGTGATGATGGAAACCGGTGTCACTTCGGAGCCCGTTCCCGCAGTGGTGGGCACCAATATCAGCGGCAGGCGCGGGCCTTTCGCATTGCCGACACCCCAGGCATCGTCAATGTCTTCCCCCGATCCTGCAAGCAATGCGGCAAGTTTTGCCACATCCATCGACGATCCGCCGCCAAATCCGACAATGCCGCTGGCCGCCATGGCGCGTGCCTTGTCTGTTGCTGCCATCAGGGTCGCAAGCGAGGGATCTGCCTCTACCGCGTCGAAAACCGTAACCGCGCATCCCGCCTGCTCGAGCGAGGCGATGGCCGGTGCGCACAGTCCCAGTTTCATCAGGCCCGCATCGGTAATGAACAGGAC
>JAGRLM010000307.1:2151-2502 GCA_020441795.1 Nitratireductor sp. | reverse complement strand
AGTTTGCCGTGAACATGCCGGAGCATGAACCGCAGGTCGGGCAGGCTGATCGCTCGATCTTTGCGACATCGGCTTCGGAGACCTTGTCATCGGCAGCAGCGACCATGGCATCAACCAGGTCCATGGCATGTTCCTTCTGGTCATCAAGGATGACCTTGCCCGCTTCCATCGGTCCGCCCGATACGAAGACCGTTGGAATGTTGAGCCGCATCGAGGCCATCAGCATTCCAGGCGTAATCTTGTCGCAGTTGGAAATGCAGACCATGGCATCAGCGCAATGCGCGTTGACCATGTATTCAACGCTGTCGGCAATGATCTCGCGCGATGGCAGCGAATAAAGCATGCCGTCAT
>JAGRLM010000307.1:0-2146 GCA_020441795.1 Nitratireductor sp. | reverse complement strand
CCCATGGCGATGCCGTCATCCACGGCGATGGTGTTGAATTCCTTGGCTACACCGCCTGCTGCCTCGACCTGGCGTGCCACCAGTTGTCCCAGATCCTTGAGATGGACATGGCCGGGTACGAACTGCGTGAATGAGTTTACAATGGCAATGATAGGCTTGCCGAAGTCGCCATCGCCCATACCGGTTGCACGCCACAGGGCGCGTGCGCCAGCCATGTTGCGGCCATGGGTCGTGGTTCTGGAGCGATATGCGGGCATTGCGGTCTCCTGACGGGAAAATCTTGTTCGTCGTCAAAAACCACAAGCTGCCCTATGGCGCAAGACCGGAAAACGGCCTCGTGATTCTAAGGATCACCGTTCCAATACCTTTACGCCCGGCAGTTCCTTGCCTTCCATCCATTCGAGGAAGGCGCCGCCTGCCGTAGAGATATAAGTGAGGTCGTCTGCGACGCCTGCATGGTTCATGGCCGAAACCGTATCGCCGCCGCCAGCAACCGAGATCAGTTTGCCAGCCTTTGTCAGGGCAGCGGCCTTCTTGGCTGCCGCGACTGTCGCCGTGTCAAAAGGGGCGATCTCGAAGGCGCCCAGAGGTCCGTTCCAAACCAGCGTTGCAGCTTCTTCGAGGGCCTTTTCGACTTCGACAACCGATTTCGGTCCCGCATCGAGGATCATCGTGCCTTGCTGAATTGCGTTGATGGCTGCGACTTCATTTTCCGCATGCGCCTTGAATTCCCGTGCGCACAATCCGTCGACAGGCAGGATAATGCGACAGTTCTGCTTCTCAGCTTCCTTCAAAATGTCGCGGGCCGTTTCCGCAAGATCATGCTCGCACAATGATTTCTGCACGTCATGTCCCTGTGCCGCGAGGAAGGTATTGGCCATGCCGCCGCCGATCACCAGCATGTCGACGCGTGAGACAAGGTTCTTCAGCAGGTCGAGCTTGGTCGACACCTTGGCTCCGCCGACAATGGCTACCACCGGGTGCCTGGGTGCACCCAGGGCAGCGTTCAATGCTTCAAGCTCTGCCTGCATCGAGCGACCGGCCAGGGCCGGCAGCAGATGCGCCAGGCCCTCGGTAGAGGCATGGGCGCGGTGCGCTGCGGAGAAGGCATCGTTGACAAAGACATCGCCATTCGCCGCAAGGGCTTTCGCAAAATCGGGATCGTTCTTTTCCTCACCCTCATGGAAACGGGTGTTCTCCAGCAGAACCACATCGCCGTTCTTCAGCGCGCTGACGGCAGCTTCGGCCATGGGGCCGATGCAATCCGTGCCGAAGGAAACATTCTTGCCGAGCAATTCCGACAGGGTCGAGACGACGCCGGCCAGGCTCATTTCCGGCACGACCTTGCCCTTGGGGCGGTCGAAATGCGCAAGCAAAACGACCTTGCCGCCCTTGGCTGCGATGTCGCGAATGGTCGGCAGGACCCGTTCGATACGGGTAGTGTCGGTGACACGTCCGTTTTCCATCGGAACGTTGAGATCAACACGGGTGAGAACGCGCTTGCCGGTGAGGTCAATGTCATCAAGGGTGTTGAAGCTGGTCATTGCAGTTTCCTATCGTTGGTCAGGCGGAATGGTGCGGATCGTGGCGCTGAAGGCGTCCAGCTCGTCGCGGCTGTAGCGCGTATGGATGCGCTTTTGCGATGCAGGATGATTGGTGAGGCCGGTGGTCGGGCGCCAGGCTTTTGCCGGCCTGATCGGGCGCTTCACAAATCCGCCACCGCAATTGGGACAGACATTGTGCAGGATCTGTTCCACGCAATCAGCGCAAAACGTGCATTCATAGGTGCAGATCATCGCATCGGCACAATCTGGCGGAAGGTCCTTGTCGCAGCATTCACAATTCGGGCGAAGCTCGAGCATTTCCGTGCCTACCTCCCGTCGTGATGGTCTTCGCCAGCCCGGCTGATACCGGCCCAGGTTGCAGCTGCATCGCCATCGCGGTCGGAGCCATTGGGATCATCGTGGCGACCATCGCGCCGCTTGGGCCCGCTGGTCAGTCTTGTTGCAACTATCGCCAGCACGATGATGGCGAGTGCAAAGACGAGGGCAATGAGGAGGCCGGTTTCCATGGATCAGGCCTCCCCATCCATTCCCGTCAGATCAATCTGCCCATGGCAACGGCGGTGTCGCCCATGCGGTTGGAG
>JAGRLM010000306.1 GCA_020441795.1 Nitratireductor sp. | reverse complement strand
GGATGGGCCTATTTGCCGGCCCGCGCGTTGGCTTCCATGATCAGACGCTGCGCCTCGCTGGCGCCAAGCCAGTCGCCGATCTTCACCCATTTGCCGGGTTCGAGGTCGTTGTAGTGCTCGAAGAAATGCTGGATCTGCTTCAGTGTGATTTCGGGCAGGTCGGAAAACTCATGCACATCGGCATAGCGTTGGGTGAGCTGTGGTGAGGGCACCGCAATCACCTTCTCGTCCTGACCGGAATTGTCTTCCATGATCAACACGCCAATGGGCCGTACATTGATGACACAGCCGGGAATCAGCGGGCGCGTATTGCAGATCAGAACATCGATAGGGTCGCCATCATCTGACAGCGTATGCGGAACGAAGCCGTAATTGCCCGGATAGGTCATCGGCGTATACAGGAATCGGTCGACGACCAGTGTTCCCGCATCCTTGTCCATTTCATATTTGATCGGCTGACCGCCCACTGGCACTTCAACAATTACATTGATGTCGTGCGGCGGGTTGTTGCCGATTGAGATAGCGTCTATCCGCATGTGGCCTGATCCTGATGATTATCCTGTCGCTTGATAGTCGGGCTTGGCACCAAGGGCAATGATGCTATCGGCCAATTCCGCTCGCAAGCGTACAAAAACCCGAACAGGATTGCCAATTCCTTGCAGGTGAAGCCGCTTGGCAACCACATCCGGCATGGCAGTGCTGATACGAACCGGCATCAGGTTGCCGGAAAATCAGTCCCAGGAATAGGCGATCTTGGAAAGCTTCTTGCCGTCAAAGGCTTCATGCCCTTCGGCAACGGCCCTGCCACCCGCATTTTCATAGAAACGGATTGCAGGATGGTTGTCGGCCAGCACCCAAACAACCGAGCCCTTGAGCCCACGGCGTTTCAGCTCGGCGCGCGCTGCGAGGAACAGGCGCGAACCAACACCAATTCCCTGATATTCCGGCCGCATGTACAATTCGTAGATCTCGCCGTCATAAGGCAGCGTGCCTACCCTGTTACGCCCCAGTGTCGCATAGCCAGCCACAACGCCACCAATTTCAACGATCAGGACAATTGTCGCGCGCCGGATGGCATTTTCCCACCAATCGGCACCACGGCGGTTGATCATCCGGTTCAACGCGACATGCGGAACAATACCGCCATAGGCATTGCGCCAGGATTCGTCATGGACTGCCGCTATGCCTGCGGCATCCTGTGGTCCTGCGCGTCGAGTCTCTATCGTGATCGTTCCCATGAAACGATCATACGTTAACTTTTCGTTAACGAACAAGCAGGCTCAGGCATTTTTGCCTTTTCGTTGCACATTCTCCACATCCACGATTGCGGAAATGCAAACGGTCAGCCAGCTTGCTGTCAGGCAGCGCCCTGTTTCAGGCTCTTTTCGAAGCGCTTGCGCTCGTTCGAATCAAGATAAAGCTTGCGCAGCCTGATGGTCTTCGGCGTCACTTCCACCAGTTCGTCATCCTGGATCCATGACAAGGCGCGCTCCAGCGTCATGCGAATCGGTGGCGTCAGCTTGACAGCCTCGTCCTTGCCCGATGCGCGAACATTGGTCAGTTTCTTGCCCTTGAGCACATTGACCTCGAGATCATTGTCGCGCGTATGCACACCAATGATCATGCCTGCATAGACCTTGACGCCCGGATCGATCACCATCGGACCACGATCCTCGAGGTTGAACATCGCATAAGCGACGGCTTCACCCTGGTCATTGGAAATCAGAACGCCATTGATACGGCCACCGATTGGACCCTTGTAGGGTTCATATGCATGGAAAAGCCGGTTCATGATGGCCGTTCCGCGTGTATCCGTCATCAGCTCGGACTGGTATCCGATCAATCCACGGGTCGGCGCATGGAAAATCAGGCGAACGCGGTTTCCGCCCGAAGGACGCAACTCGACCATCTCGCCCTTGCGTTCCGACATCTTCTGGACAACGACGCCGGAATATTCGTCGTCGACATCGATGACCACTTCCTCGACCGGTTCGAGATTCTCACCGTTTTCGCCCTTTTTCATGACAACGCGCGGACGCGATACCGCAAGTTCGAAACCCTCGCGGCGCATGGTCTCGATCAGGACGGCAAGCTGCAATTCCCCGCGTCCCGATACGTAGAAGGAATCCTTGTCTTCGGCTTCCTCGATCTTCAGCGCGACATTGCCCTCGGCCTCTTTCATCAACCGGTCACGGATGACGCGGCTCGTGACCTTGTCGCCTTCGGTACCCGCAAGCGGTGAATCATTGACCAGGAAGGACATGGTCACTGTCGGTGGATCAATCGGCTGCGCAGTCAGCGGCTCGCTCACCGACGGATCACAATAGGTGTCGGCAACCGTACCCTTGGAAAGTCCGGCGATGGCGACGATGTCGCCGGCATGGGCCTCATCAAGACCCACGCGCTCGACACCGCGAAATGCCAATATCTTGGAAATGCGGCCCGATTCGATCAGCTTGCCATAACGATCCATGACCTTGACCGGCTGGTTCGACTTGATGGAACCCGAATGAATGCGCCCGGTGATGATGCGACCCAGAAACGGATTGGCTTCCAGAATGGTACCGATCATCCGGAACGGCCCTTCGGCAACAGTCGGCTCCGGAACATGTTTCAGGACGAGGTCGAACAGCGGCGCGAGCCTGTCTTCCTTTGGCCCTGCCGGATCATAATTCATCCAGCCATCACGGCCCGAACCATAAAGGATCGGGAAATCAAGCTGCTCGTCCGTCGCGTCCAGATTGGCGAAAAGATCAAATACCTCGTTGATCACTTCATCTGCACGCGCATCATGGCGGTCAACCTTGTTGATTGCCACAATCGGCTTCAGGCCGACCTTCAATGCCTTGCCGACCACAAACTTGGTCTGTGGCATCGGGCCTTCGGCAGCATCTACCAGAAGCACAGCGCCGTCGACCATGTTGAGGATACGCTCTACCTCGCCGCCAAAGTCGGCGTGGCCCGGCGTATCAACGATATTGATGCGCGTATCTTTCCAGACAACCGAGGTTGCCTTGGCAAGGATGGTAATTCCGCGTTCCTTTTCAAGATCGTTGGAATCCATCATGCGCTCCTCGACCCGCTGATTGTCGCGGAAAGTCGAGGACTGCTTCAGCAGCTCGTCAACAAGAGTGGTTTTCCCATGGTCAACATGGGCGATGATCGCAATATTGCGCAATTTCATGGTTCTGGCCTTCAGGGGAGGCGGGCGGCACCGTTTGTCGGCGCAAATGTGAACAGGCCCGCGAAAATTTTCGTCGCCTCCATACAGGCTTTTTCGCATTTGCGAAAGGGGTAGGATTCGCTTGTGTCGCCAAGTCTCAGCAATAAACCTCGACACCAATGGCCTGCGTGTCGCTATATCGCGACCCATGGGCAAATCCGGCTGGCAGCAGCCGCTCGATTTCGGCGTGATCTTCC
>JAGRLM010000305.1 GCA_020441795.1 Nitratireductor sp. | reverse complement strand
GGCGATGACTTGGCCGTTTCGCTGATATAATGTGGGGTTATGAGCGTAGAAGTTTCCAAGCTCGCCAACGGGCTTACAATCGTCACCGAGACCATGCCGCACCTTGAAAGTGCGTCGCTTGGAATTTGGGTAAAGGCTGGAGCCCGCAACGAGGATGTGTCGCAGCATGGGATTTCCCATCTGCTTGAACACATGGCATTCAAGGGCACCAGGAAGCGGACAGCGGCGCGAATAGCGGAAGAGATCGAGAATGTGGGCGGCGAGGTCAATGCCGCCACCAGCGTCGAAACAACTGCATTTTATGCACGCGTGCTCAAGGACGATGTTGAGCTCGCGGTTGATATTCTAAACGACATTCTGGTCAATTCGGTTTTTGACGAGCGCGAGCTTGAACGCGAACAGCATGTCATCCTGCAGGAAATCGGCGCAGCCAATGACACGCCGGATGATCTTGTCTTCGACCTTTTCCAGGACACTGCCTTTCCGGGCCAGGCAATAGGTCGACCTATTCTCGGCACGGCCGAAACCGTTTCCGGTTTCAGCAGCAATGACATCCGCAAATATCTCGATGCGCATTATCGCGGCCCGAACATGGTGCTTTCGGCCGCCGGTGCCGTCAATCACGAGAAGCTTGTGAGCCTTGCCACAGATCTTTTCGGCGGATTGCCAAGCGACAAGGGACCTGTCGAGGAAAAGGCGTTTTATCGCGGCGGCGAAACCATGATGAATCGCGACTTCAACGAGGCCCAGATCGTTCTGGGTTTCGAGGGGCGCGCCTATCATGCCCGCGATTTCTACGCCTCGCAGTTGCTGTCGGTCATATTGGGTGGCGGCATGTCCTCGCGGCTCTTCCAGGAAGTGCGTGAAAAACGTGGACTTTGCTATTCGATCCATGCATTTCATTGGGGCTTTTCCGATACCGGCGTCTTCGGCATTCATGCTGCGACCGGAGAAGAAGACACCGCTGAACTTGTTCCGGTCATTCTCGATGAATTGCTGAAGGCAGGCGAAATGATCAGCGATGCCGAGGTCAACCGTGCACGCGCCCAGATCAGATCGGGCCTGCTGATGGGGATGGAAAGCCCATCATCGCGAGCTGGTCAGATCGCACGGCAAATCCTTCTGTTCGGGCGTCCCGTCACGACGGAGGAACTGGTATCGCGGCTTGAAGCGATATCAGCAGAACGTCTGCGCGACCTTGCTTATCGTACCTTCCGCCAGTCAAACCCGACCATCGCCGTGGTCGGACCAAAATCAGGCATCCTTTCACAGGAAGAGATTGCAGCCCATCTCGGCTTCAAGACGGCGGCAGCAGCAGAGTAATCGCGGGCATGGTATTCCGCTTTCTCTCGAAACGGGGCGCGATGCCCGATACGATTTCGGGAGATGGCATCAACTTGCGCAATCCGGTCATGGAGGATTTTGCGCAATGGTGCCAGTTGCGCAAGGAGAGCGCCGGTTTTCTGGTGCCGCTGGAACCGCAATGGCCGCAGGATGATCTTTCGGCGGCAGGCTTTCGACGGCGCATGAAGCGGATCAGGCGCGAACGCGATCAAGGTAGCGGCTACACCTATTTTCTGTTTGATCCGAAGGAAAACACACTGCTCGGCGGGTTGAGCGTGTTCAATATCCGCTTCGGCGCATCGCAAAGTGCCACGCTTGGCTACTGGATGGGCGAATGCCATGCCGGAAAGGGTCACATGACGCGCGCTGTGGCTGCGATAATTCCGCTGCTATTCGGCCAACTCGGCCTGAAGCGGCTGGAGGCCGCCTGCCTCGCAGACAATGCACGCTCCATCCGGCTTCTCAAGCGGAACGGATTTCGGCATGAGGGTACTGTTCGCAGCTATCTGGAAATCAATGGCGTTCGACAGGATCATGAACTCTTCGCGCTGCTGGCGGAGGATTTCGAGTTGAACAAGGATCAAAACCCGGCCTGAAATTGGTCGGAATTCAGCCGGATACAGCCGTTGAACAATTGGAACCCTGAATGCCTGAAAACGTAAATCTGCTGGATAATGGCCGCCTTGTATGGTCTAAAGCCAAAAAAATGCTGAATGGCCGCCAGGTCCGGGAATAGCTCATTGCGCCAGCTGCGAATTATCTTGATGTTGTTGTCGGTTTTCGCGACGTTTCTTCCGGGAACGTCGATGATTTCCGATGCAATGGCGCTGGAAGTCATCAATGTCTCACGCGATGAGAAAGCCGTCGACATCACCGGTTCGGTCGATCTGTATTCGCAACAATCCGAAAGCCTGAAGATTTCAACTGCGCCGGACCGCGAGGGTATCGTGCGGCGAGTGGAAGTGCGCGCCAAGAACCCCGATGGCATCACCAATTGGGCAGTGTTCGCGCTGACCAACAATACCAATGAACAGATAGACCGGCTGATCATCGCGCCGCATTACCGGCTAGTCGGGTCGGGGCTGTTCTGGCCTGATCTGGATTCTTCCCGCATTGTTTCGATCACGCCCAGCGAAGGTTTTTCGCTGGAACCTGCGGAGGACCGGGAAGCAGATGCGTTTCTCATCACGCTTGATCCAGGAGCCGTCATCACGCTTGTGGCGGAACTCAAGACATCGAAACTGCCAAAGCTCTATCTTTGGGACCCGGATGCATACAAGGACACAGTAAACTCCTATACCCTTTATCGCGGCATCGTCTTGGGCATATCTGGATTGCTGGCAGTCTTCCTTACCATTCTTTTTGTGGTCAAGGGATCAGCAATGTTTCCTGCAACGGCAGCCCTGGCCTGGGGCGTGCTCGCCTATGTCTGTGTCGACTTCGGCTTCTGGGACAGGGTGATCACGATCACCACCTCGACCTTGCCGGTATGGCGTGCGGGAACGGAAGTATTCCTGGCAGCCGCGCTCGTGATTTTCCTGTATGCCTTTCTCAATCTCAATCACTGGCACCGTCATATCACGACAGTCGCGCTTGCCTGGCTGCTCGGATTGATCATCCTGATCGGCGTGGCGGTTGCGTTTCCCGAAGTTGCTGCGGGAATAGCCCGTATCTCCTTCGCCATGGCTGGCATGGCGGGTGCAGGTCTAATCGTCTTCATGGCACTTCGCGGCTTTGATCGCGCGGTCATGCTCATTCCGACATGGATCCTTGTTCTTGCCTGGCTCGCTGGTGCATGGCTTACCGTTACGGGGCGAATTTCCAACGATGTTATCCAGCCAGCCCTTGGCGGCGGGCTCGTACTGATCGTCATGCTGCTGGGTTTCACCGTCATGCAACATGCCTTCCAGGGAGGCGCATTGGCGGAGGGGCTGGTCAGTGACGTGGAGCGCCAGGCACTGGCGATGACAGGCGCAGGGCATATCATCTGGGACTGGGATGCGGTTCGCGACGTCATCCATGCGGGTGAGGAAACCGCCCATATTCTGGGCCTGCCGGAAAAGGCTGTCAGTAGTCCGGTCAAGCAATGGGTCAATCTGTTGCACCCAAATGATCGTGACCGTTTCCTTGCGTCACTGGATGCAATGCTCGAGCACAAGCGCGGTCGGCTCTCGCAGGTTTTCCGCCTGCGCAGCGACAATGGGCATTATCACTGGTTCAGCCTGCGCGCACGTCCGCTGCTTGGCATCGATGGTGAGGTCATTCGTTGTGTCGGCTCGATTGCGGATGTGACGGATTCAAAAACTGCAGAAGAGCGCCTGCTGTTTGACAGTGTGCATGACAATCTGACGGGACTGGAAAACCGGCTGTTGTTTGCCAATCGGCTCGATACGATGATTTCGCTGGCGCGCAGAACCGGCGGTGCGCGTCCATCCGTGTTCCATGTCAATATCGACCACTTTCACGATGTGAACAGCAGGCTGGGTTTTGGTGTTGGCGACACCATCCTGCTCACGGCTGCGCGACGCTTCAGCCGCCTGCTGCGCGACGGTGACACGCTGGCCCGTATCGGGGGCGACCAGTTCGCCTTTGCGCTGGTTTCGGAAACAGCACCAGACAAGATCGCTGCATTTGCGGATTCGATCCGGCGCACCCTTCGTGCACCAGTCCAGTTTGCCGGCGAAGATATCACGCTCGGCGCTTCAATCGGGATTGCGACCTGGACAACGGAACATGCCGGAGCCGCGGAACTGATGCGTGACGCCGAGCTTGCCATGCTGCATGC
>JAGRLM010000304.1:11963-13130 GCA_020441795.1 Nitratireductor sp. | reverse complement strand
CCGGAGCTTGGTTCGACCCGGGCAAATCCACGCCCAATGGATCGCGACGAATTGGTCATTTGCATGGATGCGGCAAAGGGATTGTTGCGACAGGCATCGAGGATTACAAGCTTCAGGCCTTTTGCGCCCGAGACAGCTTCCGTCACCAATTCCATCGGAATGGCCTCGAAGGAAACGGAGGTATCGGTCCGCAATTCGGCATCGGTGGGGATGAGATAGTTCTGCTTGTTCACTTCCATGCCATGGCCTGCATAGAAGACGACGGCGATTTCTGCCTGGTTTGCCTTTTCACTGAATGTCAGGAGTGCCCGGCGCATTTGCGAATAATCGACATCGTTTAGGCTGGTTACCTCGAAACCGAGCCGTTCGAATGCGCTTGCCATGTCGGCAGAATCGTTTCGCGGATTGGGAAGCTGTGACGCATGTTGATATTGCGAATTTCCTATGACAAGGGCGACGCGCTGGCTAGCATGGACCGGCGCAGTCATTAGCAGGGCCCAGACTACCAAAAACCCGTATCGCAACGCTGACATGCTGTTTCTCCCCTTGTCCAGCCAATCGACGGTGGATATGCCAATTTCGTCCTGATGACAGTGCTAGCACCGTGAGGACGCCAATGGTGTGACCAAAATCACATGGCGACACCGTGAATGGCAAGGCACCGGTTCCCCGTGGAACTGGATCGCCACATGCCATAGGCTGTCTGACAGACTCACTATACACAAGCCCGAACAAAAGGGCTTGAACTGCAAAGGATACCATCGCTGTGACTTACAAGGCTGCTGCAAACCGTTATCAATCCATGCCATATCGGCGTTGCGGCAATTCGGGATTGCAACTTCCTGCTATCTCGCTTGGGCTTTGGCACAATTTCGGTGGCGATACTCCGCATGACACCAAACGTGCCATATGCCAAACCGCGTTTGACCATGGTATCACGCATTTTGATCTTGCCAACAATTATGGGCCGCCTCCAGGAAGTGCGGAGGAGGCTTTTGGCGAGATCCTGCGAACCGATTTCCGTTCGCACCGGGATGAGCTCATCATCTCGTCAAAGGCAGGCTATCGCATGTGGGACGGGCCCTATGGCGAATGGGGCAGCCGCAAATATCTGATGGCTTCCTGCGACCAGTCGCTGAAGCGGATGGGCATCGACTATGTCGATAT
>JAGRLM010000304.1:0-11904 GCA_020441795.1 Nitratireductor sp. | reverse complement strand
CTCGACGCAATCGTTCGCCAGGGCAAGGCGCTTTATGTCGGGATTTCGAGCTACAATTCCGCCCGTACGCGCGAAGCGGCTGCCATCCTGAAGCAGATGGGAACGCCCTGCGTCATTCATCAGCCCTCCTACAACATGATAAACCGCTGGGTGGAGCGGGATGGCTTGAAGGAAACCCTCAAGGATCTCGGTATCGGCTCCATTGCCTTCACACCGCTTGCGCAAGGCATGCTGACCAACAAATATCTGGGCGGAACGCCCGCGGGAAGCCGCGCCACGCAAGGCAAGTCGCTCAATCCGGGAATGTTATCCGAACGGGCGCTGGTTCACATCGGCAAACTCAATGAAATCGCAGCCAGTCGCGGACAGACGCTTGCGCAAATGGCCATTGCATGGGTGTTGCGCGACAATGGCATCACCACCGCACTTATCGGCGCTTCGCGCCCCGAGCAGGTGACTGATTGCGTTGGGGCAGTCGACAATCTCGATTTCACGGCGGCCGAGCTTTCGGAAATCGACCATTGGGCCATGGATGAAGACATCAATCTGTGGGCAAGATCATCGGACGCTTAAGCGCTTTCACGGTCAAACGCGACTAATGGTGCGAGATACCGCTTGTCAGCCGCTTTTTGCCAGTCGGGCAATCAGTTGCGGAAGGTCGGCAACAGTGTCGATGAGATGATCAGCCCCGGCTTTGGAGAGCTTTTCGCCGGCATCAGCGCGAATCTGGTTGATGCCGTCCGGCGTCATGGAAGCGATCTCCATGGCTGTCTTGCCCGCGTGATTTCCTGACAGGGTTACACCTACGGTAATGCATCCTGCGGAAACTCCCTCTGCCAATCCCGCCTCGGTGTCATCAACCTTGATGATGGCGGCTGGAGGATAGACACCCAGTTCGACCATGGATTTGTAGATGCCGAGCGGTCCCGGTCTTCCTTCGATCAACTCGTCGGAACAAACCACAACATCAGGAATGAAGCCCTGTTTCTCAACCTCGGGCAGGACATGGTTCATGACGGATCGCGTGTAGCCCGTTGTGGTTGCCACAGCGATATTGTTTGCCTTGAGCCAGTCAAGTGTAGCGAGTGCACCCGGCACCATGGTGGCATAGCGTGCGGCTACCATTTCGTTTTTCGGCAGGAATACTGAATAGATCCGGTCAATGGACGTTTCATCTATAGCTCCGTGCAATCCTTCCCATGCCCGCCCGATCCGCTCATTTTCGAGCATTTTCGCAATATGCGCGCGCTTTGGCAGTCCCATCGGAGCTCTGGCTTCTTCGATTGATACCTCGACGCCAAGTTCAGCGAAAGTTTCCACAAACACGCCCATGGGCGCAAATGAGCCGAAGTCGATCAGCGTGCCCGCCCAATCGAATATGACGGCCTTGACTGGCAGGGGAGCGGATTTCATGACAACACGCCTTGTGTGAAACTTGCGGTAAAAACTCTTGTTCGCGCTATGGCACGATCCGGTAAACGGGCGCTTCTATTACCCGCACGTTACAAGATGGTGACAATGCGTGGCGGCCATCATTGTGCGATATCCGTTTCAATCGACAAGGTAACCTTGTCTGCGGGAAACCGGGTAATCGAATACTGGAGCGGCTCACCCTCGGGCGTTGCGTTGACCGCATGCGTCACGAGCACGATCGCGCCTGCTGACAATTTGAGTTCGGCAATTTCTGCCGTTGTAGCGTGGCGCGCATGAATTCTGGTTGATTTGCGAAAATAGTCTTCAATCCCGTAATGCTTCAGCGCGGCCGTGATGGAGCCGGTCCTGGAGAAAAAATCAGCCATGGTTGCAAACCGGCCGGCATCAAACCAGCTGGTCGAACGGGTCATCGGATAACCATCGGCTTCGCTGATCGTGTCCAGTCGTAGGACCTGTGTTCCTGGATGAAGGGCAAGTCCTAGTGCAACATTTGTTTCTGCTGGTTCCAACATGCTCGAAACGAGCCGTCCCCGTTTCGCACCGGCCTGGTCGCCGATGCCATCGGAGAAACGGGTTCGCCGACCCAGCGGATAAACGACATGCGGCTTTCGAAGCACATAGGTGCCATCGCCATGGCGTGTTTCCAGAAGGCCTTGCTCGGATAAAGCTCGCAGAGCCGTGCGAACCGTATGGCGATTGACACCGTAGCGCGCCGCCAATGCGATTTCGCCTGGCAGTTTTCCGTTCGGGTCCTGGATATTCCTGACGATGTCGGAACTGATCGAGTCAGCAATCTGGCGCCACAGCGCGACACCTGATCTGCGTTGAAGATTTTGTTCCACGAATGAACTCCCCGTCACACGACTGTCACTCAACAACCCTAATGATGAATGATATCTGTTTGGTTGTCTATACGAATAGACATATTTGGGCGAAGACAATGATGGACACGGCCGAAAACCAGATTGCCGAAGATCGGCGAACCCGTATGGCGTTGCTTTCGCAGGCCTCGCCGAAGGTCTTTGCGAAACAATGGCAGCAACTCGGCATTGACCCGGAATTCGAAATATTGCGCGGCCCGGAGACAGGCCTGGTTTCGCTCAAAGGCAGGATCGGGGGAGGGGGCGCGCCCTTTCCATTTGGTGATGCCACAGCGACGCGCGTCTCGGTCCGGCTCGTAGACAATCGTGTCGGACATGCGATGATGCTGGGCAGGGACACGAACAGGGTCACAATTGCGGCCGTTATCGATGCCCTTTGTCAAAATGCGGATGACAGGAAGAAAATAGACAGCGAACTTCTGGCGCCACTCGAAGCTTCCATTCTCGAACGCGACGCAACGCGCTCCGCGCAGACCGCGGCCACACGCGTGGATTTCTTCACCATGGTTCGAGGAGAGGACTGATGCTTTCGACCCAGGAAGCCATTACCGGTGGATTTGCAAATCCGGTCATGGATGCCCAGAAAGGGTTCAAGACGCTCATGGACTGCATGGCACGTCCTGGCACGGTACATGTCCCTGATGTCAGTCTGGCCCAACCCGCCCCACTGAACAGAATGGCTGCGCTCGCTGCGCTAACGCTTTTCGACAGTGACACACCCTTCTGGCTGGACGATGCGTTTCACACAGATTCCATTCGTGACTGGATCGGTTTCCATACCGGCGCAACACCGGCGAGAGAAAAGGGGACTGCCCATTTCGCGATCCTGCAAGCAACTGACACGATGGCGGACCTTGCCGAGTTCAATACCGGCACGCAGGAATATCCCGACCGCTCAGCGACGTTGATCCTGCAAGTCGAGGGTTTCGCAGCCGATCCGGCATGGTTGCTCAGAGGACCTGGAATTGACGGTTCCCTGGCTTTCGAACCGCTTGGCATGCCTCGCGATTTCCTTTGGTTCTGGGATGGTAATCGAAACCGCTTTCCTTGCGGCATCGATATAGTTTTCGCCGCACCGCAGGCACTCGCCGCGCTGCCACGCAACACGCGCATAGATATTCCCGGTTCGAGCAACGAGGTGTCCTGAGATGTATGTTGCGGTAAAGGGCGGCGAGAAAGCCATTGAAAATGCACACCGCCTGCTTGCTGATCGCAGGCGAGGCGATCAGTCCATACCCGAACTGACACTCGACCAGATTTCCGGCCAGCTCGCGCTTGCGGTCGACCGGGTCATGAGTGAAGGCTCGCTATATGATCGCGAACTGGCAGCGCTGGCAATCAAGCAGGCGCGCGGTGACCTGATTGAGGCGATTTTCCTGGTTCGGGCCTATCGTACCACCCTGCCACGCTTCGGCTATAGCGAGCCGGTCGATACCAGCGAGATGAAGCTGGAGCGCAGGATTTCAGCCACCTACAAGGACCTTCCCGGCGGCCAGATGCTCGGACCGACCTTCGATTACACTCACCGGCTACTGGACCCCGGGCTTGCAATGGGCACAGTCCCGCAAGAGCCGGAGCAGTCTCACGAAACTACCGTCAAGGCCATGCGCGTTTCCGATATCCTCGCCCAGGAGGGTTTGATTGAAAGTGACGGTGAAGCGTCGAGCCGCGAACCCGCTGACATTACGCGGACACCCATGGAGTTTCCGCTGGAACGCGAAACGCGACTGCAGGCGCTTTCACGCGGTGACGAAGGCTTTCTGCTGGCGCTCGGCTATTCCACTCAACGTGGCTATGCCCGCAATCACCCGTTCGTCGGAGAGGTACGCATCGGCGAGGTCGAGGTTTCCTTTCATGCGCCTGAACTGGGCGGTTCTGTGATCATCGGTCGGGTGCAAGTGACCGAATGCCAGATGGTCAACCAGTTCAAGGGCTCAGCGAAAGCGCCACCGCAGTTCACGCGTGGTTATGGTCTCGTCTTCGGGCAATCGGAGCGCAAGGCCATGTCGATGGCTCTTTGTGACCGAGCGCTGCGCGCTGGCGAACTAGGGGAAGACCGCGTGGCACCCGCCCAGGACGAAGAATTTGTCATTTCCCATAGCGACAATGTGCAGGCAACCGGATTTGTCGAGCATTTGAAACTGCCACATTACGTGGACTTCCAGGCCGAGCTTGGGCTCGTGCGCAAGATGCGCGCTGATCACACGGCTTCATCGCAGCCAAACACGGACCTGGAGGCGGCAGAATGACCATGCAAACGCCGGAACTCGCCACATACAATTTCGCCTATCTTGATGAGCAGACGAAACGCATGATCCGCCGTGCGATTCTGAAGGCCATCGCCATCCCGGGATATCAGGTTCCCTTCGCCAGCCGTGAAATGCCCATGCCCTATGGATGGGGAACTGGTGGTGTGCAGGTGACAGCGTCCATCATCGGACCGCAGGACATCCTCAAGGTAATCGATCAGGGCTCGGATGATACAACCAACGCGGTGTCAATCCGGAAGTTCTTTGAAAAGACAGCCAAAGTGCGCACCACCACCCATACTGCGGATGCAACCATCATCCAGACCCGGCACCGCATTCCGGAAGAAGCGCTGAAGGCCAACCAGACGCTTGTCTACCAGGTGCCTATTCCGGAGCCCTTGCGTTTCCTGGAGCCGCGGGAGACCGAAACCCGAAAGATGCATGCACTTGAGGAATATGGCCTCATGCATGTCAAACTCTATGAGGACATCGCCACCCACGGCCATATAGCCACGACCTATGCCTATCCGGTGAAGGTGGAGGGGCGCTATGTCATGGATCCGTCCCCGACACCCAAGTTCGACAATCCGAAAATGCACCTGTCACCTGCATTGCAGTTGTTTGGAGCAGGGCGCGAAAAGCGGATTTACGCGATACCGCCCTTTACCAATGTCGTCAGCCTCGATTTCGAGGATCACCCCTTCGAGGTTCAGAAATTTCATCAACCTTGCGCCATTTGCGCAGCTGAAGATGTTTACCTTGACGAAGTGATCCTCGATGACAAGGGCAACCGCATGTTTGTCTGTTCTGACACAGATCATTGCGAGGAACGCCAGGCACAGGGTTTCCGGGGTGTGCAGGCGGGAGGAGTAGCGCAATGAACGCCAATCCGTCCCTGAACGGTGCACATCCGTATAATGATCCCGGCAGTGACGAACCTCTGCTGCAGGTTCGATCACTTTCAAAACTCTACGGAAGCCGTATCGGATGCACGAATGTCGAATTCGACCTTTGGCCGGGCGAGGTGCTGGCTATTGTCGGTGAATCGGGATCGGGCAAGACAACGCTTCTCAATTGCATTTCGACCCGACTTGTCCCGACCGCGGGCGGTGTCCGCTACAGGATGCGAGACGGGAGAATGCGTGAACTCTTCGGTCTGGAAGAAGCTGAAAGGCGGTTCCTGATGCGCACCGATTGGGGATTTGTCCACCAGAACCCTGCTGATGGACTGCGCATGAGTGTTTCGGCAGGAGCCAATGTCGGCGAGCGGCTGATGGCGGTTGGCGAGCGCAACTACGGCCAGATCCGAAAAACCGCTGGCGACTGGTTGTCGCGGGTCGAGATCGAGATGGATCGAATTGATGACCAGCCACGGGCCTTTTCCGGGGGAATGCGGCAGCGACTGCAAATTGCGCGCAATCTCGTAACCAGCCCGCGCCTTGTGTTCATGGATGAGCCAACCGGTGGCCTGGACGTTTCGGTCCAGGCGCGCCTGCTCGACCTGCTGCGCGGACTGGTCACCGATCTTGGCCTTGCGGCCATCATCGTGACTCATGACCTGGCGGTAGCCCGGCTGTTGTCGCACCGCATGATTGTCATGAAGGATGGAAAGGTCATTGAAACCGGTCTGACTGACCGTGTCCTGGATGATCCGCAAGCCCCATACACCCAACTCCTTGTATCCTCCATTCTCCAGGTCTGAGAAAAGCCGATGCCAAAAAGACTGATCGTTTCGGATGTCTCGAAGAGCTTCACCATGCATTTGCGCGGGGGTGTGGTGCTGCCGGTGATTGGCCGGGCGGATTTCTCGCTGGAGTCGGGAAAATGTTTTGTTCTGGGCGGCCCGTCCGGGGCGGGCAAGAGCTCGATCCTGAAAATGCTATATGGCAATTATGCCTGCAATAGCGGCCAGATACTGGTGGTCACAGACAACGGGATGATCGATCTGGTCACTGCGAAGCCACGGGAAATTCTTCGTATCCGCAAGGAAACCATCGGATATGTCAGCCAGTTCCTCTCCGTCGTCCCACGCGTGAGCACCATGGACATTGTTAGCGAACCGCTGATCGAGCGCGGCTATTTCAGGGACGATGCCCATGCCCGAGCCTCGGCCTTGCTGGAACACCTCAATCTGCCTCGCTATTTATGGGATCTTCCCCCTGCAACCTTTTCCGGTGGTGAACAGCAGCGTGTCAACATCGCCCGCGGTTTTATCACCGATCACCCGATCCTGCTGCTTGATGAACCTACTGCATCGCTTGATGCGGCAAACCGGGAAGTTGTCATTTCGTTGATCGAACAGAAAAAGCGTTCGGGAGTGGCGCTGCTGGGAATATTCCATGACGAAGAAGTCCGCAGCCGGGTCGCGGATCAGATCATCGATGTGTCGGCCTTTGCCCCGCAAGCCACGGTCGCCTGAAATGACCCGCCTTTCCGAAAAACCGCTGGTGCATCCATCCGCAGAAGTGGTTGGTTCCACGCTTGGCCGTTTTACCGAGATCGCGGAGCGCAGCCGCATCCATGAAACCAGATTGGGCGACTATTCCTACATCATGCAGGACTGCGCCACGTGGTGCGCGGAAATCGGAAAATTCGCCAATATTGCCGCTGCGGTGCGCATCAATGCGACCAACCATCCAACCTGGCGGGCGACACTCCACCATTTCACTTATCGTGCCGCCGACTATTGGCCGGATGCTGAAAATGAAGAGGAATTCTTCGCATGGCGGCGGGAAAATCGCGTCCGTATCGGACATGACGTCTGGATCGGGCATGGTGCGACCGTGCTTCCCGGAGTTTCGGTTGGCGACGGCGCGGTGATCGGGGCTGGCGCCGTCGTTTCGCGCGATGTCGATCCGTACATGATTGTTGGCGGTGTCGCAGCCAAACCCATCCGCGAACGCTTCGATCGTGCCACGGCAGAGCGGTTGCAGGCGCTTGCATGGTGGGACTGGGATCATGGGAAAATTCGCGCTGCCCTCAATGATTTCAGGGATTTATCCATCGTGGAATTTCTTGAAAAGCATCAAGGCTGAACAGGCGCGAGGGCGCCTGTGGATAGTTACACAACTGACACAAAATCGACAAAGCAGCTTCATGGACCATGGATAGGAGTGGAGCGTGACGAGATTTGGTTGGCTTGAGCGGGTTTCCCGGAGGCGGTTTGAATGTTCCAGATAAAAGGGCTGACAAGGCGCTTTGGCGAGAAGACAGCAGTCAGGGATGTGACGCTCAATATCATCAATGGGCAGATGGTTGGAATTATCGGTCGTTCCGGCGCAGGCAAATCCACATTGCTGCGTATGTTGAACCGCCTTGTTGATCCCAGCGAGGGCAAGGTTCTGCATGACGGTATCGATGTTACCGCCCTCAATGGAAAGGCATTGCGAGACTGGCGTCGTGATTGCGCGATGATTTTCCAGCAGTTCAACCTGGTACCCCGACTTGACGTGCTGACCAATGTCTTGCTGGGCCGATTGAACCATCGTTCCCTGGTGCCGAACCTTCTTGGAATATATTCGGACCAGGAGCGCGCCGAAGCACTGATGGCGCTTGAACGCCTGGGCATTGCGGAGATTGCACTTCAGCGGGCAGGGACGCTTTCAGGCGGACAGCAGCAGCGGGTCGCAATCGCACGCGCACTGATGCAGCAACCGAAGGTCATGCTGGCGGATGAGCCAATTGCTTCGCTTGATCCACTGAATGCCAAGGTGGTGATGGATTCACTCAAGGACATCAATGAGCAGGATGGCATCACGGTCATCACCAATCTGCACACGCTTGATACCGCGCGGAACTATTGTGGCCGCGTAATCGGCATGGCCGGTGGCGCCGTGGTTTTTGATGGCCCGGCCGAAAGCCTCACGGAAGATGCAGTGCGCATGATCTATGGCGTGGGTGAGGGCGACCTTTCCGAAGACATAACTTCGACCTCGATAAAGCCGACCCAAAAGGGTGGCAGGAATTCGAAATCCACCGAGCCCTTGACTGCCAGAAAGGCAGAAGACGGGGCGAGGATCGTATCGCCCGCGTAAAGGGCTGTTCCGCTCAGTGACAGGGAATTTGGCCAGGAAAGGCCTAAACAGGAGACTATCAAATGTTGAAGAATATTGTTCTTGCAGCCGCGAGCGCGGCAGCACTCTTCGTGGCTGCTCCGGCGGTTGCAGAAGATCTCAAGGAATTCCGCATCGGCATTCTTGGCGGTGAAAACGAAGCTGACCGCCTGCGCAATTTCCAGTGCATGGTCGATGCCCTTCCAGCCGTGCTCGGTGTTGAAAAGGTCGCACTCTTCCCCGCAGCAGACTATGACGGCGTGATCCAGGGTCTGCTTGGCGGCACACTCGACTACGCAGAACTCGGCGCATCCGGCTATGCCAAGACCTATCTGGCAGATCCAAAGGCAGTTGAGCCGATCCTCACCACGGTTCAGACCGATGGCTCGACCGGCTATTATTCAGTCATGGTTGCACGCAAGGATTCCGGCATGACCAAGCTGGAAGAAATGAAGGGCAAGAAGCTCGGCTTCGCTGACCCGGATTCAACCTCCGGCTTCCTGGTTCCAAACGTGACGCTGCCAGATGCAATTGGCGCACCGGTCAAGGAATACTTCTCCGAAACCGGTTTTGGCGGCGGTCATGAGAACCTGGTTCTCGAAGTTCTCAAGGGCACTTTCGACGCAGGCACCACCTGGGCTTCAGGCGTTGGTGAATTCGCCGACGGCTACACCTCCGGCAACCTTCGCAAGATGGTCGACAAGGGCATCCTGAAGATGGACGACCTCGTCGAACTGTGGAAGTCCCCGCTAATCCCGAACGGCCCGATCGTTGTGCGTTCCACCCTCAACGACGACATGAAAGCCAAGTTCAAGGCGTTCATGATGGCTATGCCGGAAGCCAATCCCGATTGCTTCAAGGCAATCCAGGGCGGTGATTTCAAGGGCTTTGTCGAAGTCAATTCCGATTTCTACAAGCCGATCATTGCAGCCCGCAAGTCCACCATCGGCGGCTAATTCCAGCAACAGACAAATTCTGCCGCAGCGCAATGCTGCGGCGGCTTTTATTCCGGGGTGGAAAAAATGGCGCTTGAACATGCGACGGAACTCGGCGGCACGACGCTGCAGGTTGAAAAACACTGGCGTGAATTGAACCGTCAAAAGAAGCTTTATGGTTGGGGCAGTGTTGTTGCACTAATCGCATTTACCTTCGCAGCGCTATGGTTTGCAAATGCGTCAAACGCAGGCAAATTCTTTGATCGCCTTCCCCATGTTTTCGACTTTGCCTTTGATCTCGTGCCACGCGATGGTTGGGAAATCTGGCGCGCCATGTTCGATTTGCCGTCACCCTATTTCGATGGCAGCTTTCAGTATGACTATCCCGATGGCCGGGTCTACATCACCCAGTCGCTTTATATTCCCGAATATTTCTACAAGATGCTCGAGACGCTCAATATTGCGATCTTTTCCACGCTGGTCGGATTTACCTTTGCATTCCTCCTGAGCTTCCTGGCAGCGCGCAACCTTTCGCCCAACTCCTGGCTGCGCGGAACCGTCCGCAGGATCATGGAAATTCTTCGCGCATTTCCCGAAATCGTCATTGCCGGGTTTTTCGTGGCAATTCTCTCGATCGGGCCAATACCGGCAATCATTGCCGTGTCCATCCACACTATCGGCGCGCTGGGCAAGATGTTCTTCGAAGTCATCGAAAATGCAGACATGAAGCCTGAAGAAGGCTTGCGTGCTGTTGGCGGCAACTGGATAGAGCGGGTGGCATTCGGGATCGTTCCGCAGGTCCTTCCCAATTTCATGAGCTATTTCCTGCTGCGCCTGGAAATCAATGTGCGCGCGTCCACAATCATTGGCGCAGTCGGTGGAGGAGGGATCGGTGAGGTCCTGCGGCTCTCCATCAGTCGCGGACATGAAGCCAAGACGCTCGCCATTGTCCTCTTGCTGTTTCTGACAATTGTCTGCGTGGACCAGTTTTCCGCCTGGCTACGCAAGCGGCTTGTTGGTGCGCAATCCTTTGAATTCGTGAACGGAGGCTGAAAATGTCTGTAACTGCCAGTGACAGCATTATCGGCTTTCAAACCCGATATCCCGAGGTCTTCCGCGCCAATCCGGTGCGCCGCTATGCGCCGCTTGCTGTGCTTGTCTCGATCATTGTCTATTCGGCTTACTGCTTCTGGTTCTTCTCGATACCAAAGCAATTTGAACGCGCTAGCTGGGGGATTGCCGGTAATTACCTTGCTGACTGGATTTCCTATGAGGCAAGGCCAGATGTGGAGTTTGAAGGCAAGCTCCTGCGGATCAGTTTTCCCCGGTTCGGCATTTATCCGGAGGGTTTCATCCCCGACTGGATAGATGCAGATCTGCGTAGTGTTACCCGTGAAGTCAGCAAAAACGACATCGGCCAGACGGGCCTTGCACAAAAATCTGCGGGCGGCTTCATTGCCCAGGGCCAGCCCGGCACCGGTGCGGCCAACAATGATGCACTGGAGAGCAAGTCCCAGAATTCCTTCATGGCGCCAGGCGCGCCGGGCACCAGCAGCGCCAATAGTGCGGCTACCCAGACCACGGAAATCGTGACCGAAGACCTCGCCCAAACCGTCAAGGCCGAGATGGGCAGTGGAAACACGATCCTGATCTCCCAGGGCAAAGTGACTGCGACACGCGGTGGCGAAACAGTTGTTCTGGCGGTTGTTCCACAGGAAAGTGTTACAGTCCAATCGGTGCTGCCAAGCTGGGCCAGTCAGCGCAGCGACAGCGGACGCGTCATTCTTCACTTCGGATTTGCCGGGCGTGTGGAAGTCACGCCACGAAAGGTGGAAATACGCCATCGCTTTCTGGGATGGGAGAATTTCCTGTTCGATACCGACTCTCCCTATTGGGGCAAGTCAATGGGCGAGGTCATATCCCTGTTGTTTTCAGGTGACCGGATCAAGCCGGCCATGTCCAATGCATCGCTGGCGCTCGATAATTTCCTGAACAATGCCGAATGGCAGCATGCAGATGTGTTCATCAAACTGCTTCAGACAATCGTGATGGCATTTGTCGGCACCTTGTTTGCCACCATCCTCGGTATGCCGCTTGCGTTCATCGCCGCACGCAATGTGACACCCAACTTCTTCCTCAACCAGTTCACGAAACGCTTTTTCGACTTCCTTCGCTCGGTAGACATGCTGATCTGGGCGCTCTTCTTCACTCGTGCTTTTGGTCCCGGCCCACTTGCGGGGATATCCGCCATCTTCCTGACCGATACCGGAACGCTTGGAAAGCTCTATGCCGAAGCCATTGAAAACATCGATGACAAGCAACGCGAAGGCGTGAAGTCCGTTGGTGCCCAACC
>JAGRLM010000303.1 GCA_020441795.1 Nitratireductor sp. | reverse complement strand
GAAAACACGATATCCTTCTGCGTTACCGACATGCCGCCGCCCGACGCCACGCGAATCTGCTCATTGACCAGATCAATGCCGGTAATCATCTCGGTTACCGGGTGCTCGACCTGCAGGCGCGTATTCATCTCGATGAAATAGAATTCACCATCCTCATAAAGGAATTCGATCGTGCCCGCGCCCGAATAGCCCAGGCCCTGGATAGCCCTTGCGCAGATATCACCGATCCGTTCACGCTGCTCGGTATTGAGGGCAGGCGAGTTTGCCTCTTCCCAGACTTTCTGGTGTCGGCGCTGCAGGGAACAATCGCGTTCTCCCAGATGGATGCCTCCGCCCATGCCGTCACCGAGGACCTGGATTTCGATGTGGCGCGGCGTGGAAAGATATTTCTCGATATAGACCGCATCATCGCCAAAGGCTGCACCCGCTTCGGATCGTGCGGTCTGCAACGCCTCAACAATGTCATCTTCGGTCCGGGCCACCTTCATGCCCCGGCCACCGCCGCCAGATGCGGCCTTGATCAGAACCGGATAGCCAATCTCTGCCGCTACCCGTTTGGCCGTGACATCATCGGATACCGCACCTTCCGATCCCGGTACCACCGGAATGCCAAGCCGCTTTGCGGTGTTCTTGGCTTCGATCTTGTCACCCATGATGCGGATATGCTCAGCACTTGGCCCAATGAAGGTAATGCCGTGCGCGTCGAGGATATCGGCGAATTTGGCATTCTCCGACAGGAAGCCGTAACCGGGATGAATGGCATCAGCCCCGGTGATCTCACAAGCAGCCAGGATCTCGTGCATGTTGAGATAGCTGTCGCGCGAGGGCGGGGGGCCGATGCAAACGCTTTCATCGGCAAGCCTTACATGCATGGCTTCGGAGTCAGCCGTGGAATGGACCGCGACGGTGGAAATGCCAAGCTCCTTGCAGGCACGCAGGATGCGCAATGCAATTTCGCCTCGATTGGCAATCAGTACCTTGTTGAACATGGGCCTTCTGCCGTTCCCGCTCACTCGATGATCATCAGCGGTTCGCCATATTCGACCGGCTGGGCATCTTCGACAAGCATCGCGATCACCTTGCCGGCACGGGGCGAGGGAATCTGGTTCATCGTCTTCATGGCTTCGACGATCATCAGGGTCTGTCCAACCTTCACGCTGTCACCAACCGACACAAACTGCTTTGCACCGGGTGCTGGCGACATGTAGGCGGTTCCGACCATGGGCGAGGGCACTACGCCGGGATGCTTGGCCGGATCGGCGGGTGCGGCAGCTGCATCCTCGGCAGCCTTGGCCGCAGGTGTCGGCATCGTAACCGGCGCGGTGACATGGACCGGTGCTGCCACGCTGCCACCACGGGCAACACGAATGCGAAGATCATCCTGCTCCACTTCAATCTCGGTCAGGTCGGTTTCCTTGAGCAGGATGGCGAGATCGCGGATCAGTTCCTGATCAATGCCGCTCTTTTTGGAAGTCATGATAAGGGCAACCCTGTTTTTCTGAATTATTATACTGCACTGGACCGTTCTTGCGATTTATTGCTCGCCTGTCCGGCCCCGCCTCTTGGCGTCCTTATACCGGCTGCATGGCGCGCTGCAAACCCCGCAAAACCCGGACTTGCGACTTTGCGACGCCAGTCTTTGTGACGCTTGTTCGGGCGGCAGTTTGTCCGGCTAGACTGTGTCGCTGTCATGGCAAGCTTGCAAGCCTGCTTTGCAGCCAGGGCCGTGACAACACGGTTTTCCACAGTTCTGCACCATCAAAACGAAAACGGCAGGGCAATGCCCCGCCATTTTCAGTCATTTGATCGCAATGCGCTTCAATCGCGGGCTGTGGCGACCTGCTTCAGCAGACCGTCTTGCCACAGGACTTCACATTGGCAACCTTGGTATTGAGGGCGTCATAGCCAACAGCCCCGAAAACGACCTCGTCGCCAACCACATAGGATGGTGTTCCGGTAATCCCCAGGCCATCTGCCAGCCGATAGGCCTCTTTCAGCCCTTCCAGAATTTCAGGCTTTTCCGACTCGGCTTTCAGCGCTGCAAGGTCAGCACCCAGCGATTCGCCGACCTTCAGTGCCACCTCGCCGTCCTTGCGGCCCGGAGCTCCAAGCAGCAGGCGGTGAAACTCTGCTGCCTTTTCCGGCATCAGCCGGTTGAAAGCCTGGCTCACCTTGTGCGCCTGCAGGGAAGCTTCGCCCAGTACGGGAAATTCCTTCAGGATGAAGCGCACATTCTTGTCTTCCTCGACGAACTTGTTCATGTCGGCGAGTGCGCGCTGGCAGAAACCACAATTGTAATCGAAGAACTCGACGACGGTGACGGGTGCGTTCGGATCGCCGATCTCGACCTGGTGCTCAGATGAGAACAACTCGTTCTTCATCTCGCTCAGGGTCCTGGCCTGCGAGGCCTTTTTCTGCTCATCCTGTTTCTTCTCAAGCGCTGATTGCACTTCCAGCATCAGTTCCGGATTGGCCAGCAGATATTCGCGGATAATGCCCTCGATTTCCGTGCGCTGACCTGCGTCGAATGCCTGTGCGCCTACCGGCAGCGCAAGGGTGGCCGCAAGGGCAAACCCGGCAGCTGCAAGAAGTGCGCGCGGCTTGGCGCGAAGGGAAGTCCAATTCATGTCTTGTTTCTCCGTTGATGGGGTATGCCCGGGCGAACCAGACATCATTTCTTGGGCACCTTATAGTCGATTATGTCCTGCATCCGAAGCCATTCCGGCGAACCTCTCTTCAATTTTGGTTGAGATATCTGCGCCAGACGCTTGGCCTCCTTGAAACTGCCCGCATAATAGGCCTCTTCGGCAGCTGCCGCGCGTGCGAGATCTTCCTCACCGATCTGCCCATAGGCCCGCGCCAGCAGGCCAAACCCGGCTGAATTGGTGGTATCGCGCGACAAGCCCGCCTTGATCTCCGAGATTGCCTTTGCCGTCATTGCCGGATCGCGGGTCTCCAGCATCGCATGGCCTAATTGGGTGCGTATCAGGCCGGATTTCCATGGGTCAAGTTGCACAGCCTTCTGATAGGCTGCCACAGCGGCCTTTGCCTGGCGCGCGCGCAGCAGCATTTCCCCCCGCATTTCATGCAGATAGGCATTGTTGGGTTGCTCCTTGATCAGCCCGTCAATGATCGGAAGTGCCTTGGCGTCCGAACCGCGCAGAAACAGGCTTATGGCAAGTCCATAGCGCGCAGCTGCACCTTGCGGGTCCTTGCGGAACATCGATTGGAGTTCGCCCGGCTGACCGGTATAGGCGACCACCTTGGCCCTTGCCATGTCATGGCGCAGCTGCAGGGCAGGTGGGTCGAGCCTTTCGAAATTCGGGCTCTTGCGGGCGATTTCCTCCAGCAGGGCGATACGGTCGCGTGGCATGGGATGGCTTTGCAGATATGGGTCGATCCGGCTTCCCGCAAACAGGAGGTCTTGTGAAAAGCGCTCGAAAGTCCGCAATATGCCGCTGCCCGACTGGCCGGTCTTGTCGAGCAGCTGGATGGCAGTGTTGTCTGCTGAAGCCTCTTCCGACCTGCGATAGGACAATAGATCGCGCAGGATTGCCGACTGGCTGCCCAGTGCCAGCGCCTGGCCTGCCGCACCACCGGCATCACCGCCAGCGAGTACAGCCCCGGCACCGGCAACCATGGCAAGGGCTGCCATGATATTGGCCCGGTCGACGCGGTCGCGCAGGCGGTTCTGGTGTCCGCCAATGATGTGGCCGGTTTCATGGGCAAGCACGCCGATGATCTCGTTCGGCGATTCTGAAATCTTCAAGGCACCGGTATTGATGAACATTCGCCTGCCCGTGACGAAGGCGTTGAAGCTGTCATCATTGACGATATAGATGTCGATGGCACCCTTGCCGAGACCTGCTGCCTTGAATAGCGGCTGGGTATAATCGCGCAGCAATCCCTCGATTTCCGCGTCGCGGATCAGCGACAGCTTGCCCTTTTGCGCCAGCGCAGGCGTCGATTGGGAAAGTACCGGCAAGATGGCCGCAAGCGCAATCACGCTCTTCCGCGCAAATGCTGTCATGGCTGCAGGAAAACCGGTCCCTTTGTCACCGACTGATATTTCGACCATGGGCTTGGCAAACTGTTTCATCTTTGGCTCGTCAGGCTGGTGCTATCTTTCGGGCAGTTTTATCGCAGGACCCGGACGAATTTAGGGAGGCTTTTCAAAAATACCAACTTTCCGGCTTTTTTCTGGCAGTCGGTAGCCAATTGCCCGCACCCGCGCTAGAACCGCGAATGCTTGAAAATCCGTCTCACAGATTACCTCCATCCCGCCGCAGCCAGGTTGAGCCATTCCGTGCCATGAGCGTGGTTGCGCGAGCCGAGCAGTTGCAGGAAAATGGCCGGGATATCGTCATGATGTGCGTTGGGCAGCCATCGGCTCCTGCACCCGCTGCCGCCAGAAAGGCGGCAACGAAAGCAATCGCCGCTGGCAGGATCGGATATACCTCGGCGCCGGGAATTGCGCCCTTGCGCAAGCGCATTGCCCGACACTATTCCGAAAAATACGGTCATGAGCCAGACCCGGCCCGGATATTCGTCACGACCGGTTCCTCGGCGGGATGCATCCTTTCCTTTCTTGCCGCTTTCGAACCCGGTGACCGGGTGGCAATTCCGGCTCCCGGCTATCCCGCCTATCGCAATATCCTGCGCGCCTTGTCCCTCGTACCGGTTGAAATCCAGACCCGTGAAGAGGATCGCTGGATCATCACGCCACAACTGCTCGAAAACGCCCATTGCGAGGCGAGGCTTGCTGGCGCGCTGATTGCCAATCCGAACAATCCCAATGGCACGATGATGGCCCCTGATGCCTTCGCCGCGCTGGTATCAGCTTCCAAGTCAATGGGATTGCGCTTCATTTCCGATGAGATTTACCACGGATTGTGTTGGGGCTTTCCCGAAACCAGTGCGCTTGGCCTTGATCCGGATGCCATCATCATCAATTCTTTCTCGAAATATTTCTGCATGACCGGCTGGCGCATTGGCTGGATGATCGTGCCTGAAAACATGATCGAAACAATTGACCGCCTGCAGCAGAACGCCTTCATCTGTGCGCCTGAAATTTCCCAGATCGCCGCCCTGGGTGCCTTTGATGGGATGGCGGAACTGGAAACCGTCAAGCTTGGATATGAACGCAACCGCGCACTGTTTCTCAAGCGATTGCCTGAACTGGGCTTTCGCACGGTCCAGCCTATCGACGGCGCTTTCTATGCCTATGCCGATGCTTCCGCATTGTGCAACGATACGGCGGATTTTGCCTCGCGCCTGCTCGAAGAGGCGGGCGTTGCCGTGACACCCGGCCTTGATTTCGATTCCAACCAGGGCAGTCAATGGCTGCGCCTGTCCTTCTGCGGCGATCATGAGCGCCTCGGCGAGGGCTTTGACCGGATAAAGGGCTTCCTCAAATGAAAAGGCCGCGCCGGAACTTTCCGGTGCGGCCCTTGCATCCAAATTGCGTGGCGATCAGAAGAAACCGCCACCTCTGCTCCACCAGCCACCCTTTTTCGGTTTGGCCTTGGCCTCTTCGGCTTCGGGAGCGTCATCCTGCCCGGCAGGCTGCGAAACGGTTTCAGCTTCATTTACCTGCACCGATTCAGCCACTGACTGCACCCGTGGACGGCGCGTATTGCGGCGACGGCCGGAATTTTCATCAGCATTTGACTGATCGTCTGTATCGGCCGTTTCTTCAGGGGCATCCGCTTCACTGACCTCGTCTGCAACTTCATGATCGTCGCCAACTTCAGCAGCCTCCATGGACAGTGAAGGCGATGCATCTTCCGCTTCGGTTTCAGCCAGCAGCTCATCATGATCGTCCGAGGCTAAGCTTTCGCCCCCAGCGTCACCATTTGCAGCGTCACCATCGGCTGCATCACCATCCGCCGTGATGCCATCGCCACGGTTCTTGCGGCCGCCACGTTTGCCCCTGCGACGCTTGCGCCGGGCGCGTTCCTCGCCATCGGCGTCGATCTCGCTGCCTGCTTCCCCTGCGTCGCCCTGGCTTTCATCACCATCGCTATCGCCATCGCGCATCTGTTCGTCGTCGCCTTCGGCGGCTGAGGCATCGCGGCCATCGCCATCCACCCCGTCACGACGTCCACCACGGCGCCTGCGCCGACGCTTCTTGCGCCCGCTTCGATCCTCGTCACTATCGCGCGAAGGTCTGGATTCGGTCTCGGCCTCGGCTTCCGCAACATCGGCCATCTCGTCCGCATAGGCGTCGAGATCCTCGTCCTCTTCGTCTTCCTCAGCCCCCTGAACCACATGCACCGGTTTGCGCGGTGTGCGTGTTGCGGCCTCGCCACGCTCGATATGGAAGCTCTGGCCGGGAAGGGCAGGGTCTCCCTGAACGGTGATGACGACCCCGAAGCGGTCTTCGAGATCAATCAGGCT
>JAGRLM010000302.1:3090-6597 GCA_020441795.1 Nitratireductor sp. | reverse complement strand
TTCTTCTCGCTTGTCACCATCGGGATGCCATTTGCGACCGCTCCCGATATCGCCATCAATACCTGGACATCATCCTACAGCAAGATCGCGATCATGACGCTTTCCATCGCGTGGTTGCTGCGCAAGCCCGGCGACTTTCAGCTGGCATCATGGATGATCGTCGGCTCGGGAACAATCGTTGCCTGGATCGCCATTTCCAACCGTCTTTCAGGCATTGGCCTGGTGGAAGGTACAAGGGTCACGGTCGGACGTGATATCGGCTCGGTACTGGGCGATCCGAACGATCTTTCGCTGGTGCTCACCTTTCCATTGTCCTTTGCCGTATCCATGGCAGTCACCCGCGGCGGCGGCATCAATCGCCTGATTGGTGCCATTGGCGTTGTCACCATCATCTGGGCCATCATGTGCACCCAGAGCCGCGGCGGCATCCTGGGAATTCTTGCCGTCTTTGCCGTCGTCGGCCTTCGACTGATCAAGTCGAAAGTGGCACTCGGTGCCATAGGCGGCATTGCCATGTTAGGTCTGTTTGCCGTTGCCGGCATCTCCGACAGGGCCTCGGGAGGCGCGGCCGAAGAAGGGATTGACGAGAGCGCCATGGGCCGGATCTGGGCCTGGACGGCTGCGTTGAACATGGCGATGGCCAAGCCGCTGACAGGTGTAGGGCTCAGCAATTTCATTCCCAATTTCTGGCTCTATACCCCACACTGGACGGGCTTCAACAAGGCAGTTCACTCGACATGGCTGGGGGTCCTTGCAGAGACAGGCTGGCCCGGCCTCATCGCCTTCGTTACCATGGTCATCATCACCATTCGCCTTGCCATCCGCACCTTTCGCATCCTTGCCGATGCCAATGCACCCGTTCCCGTCCAGGTCAGTTCATTCGCACTGGTATCGGGCCTCGCTGCATTCTGCACCTCGGGCACATTCCTGACCCAGGGCTTCACCTGGCCTTTCTACATTCTTCTCGCAATCACCTCAGCCATTTCCAATTATGCGAAGCCCTTTGCAAAAAGCGAAGAGAAGTCGCCGGAAAGACCGCAAATACGCATAAAACAACAGGTTTTGCGCGCTTCGCAAACTGGCACGCAAAATGCGTAGCGAATGAAGAAATTTCTTTGCAACGCTGAAAGGAAAAACAGATGTGCGGAATTTTTGCGGCAACCGGCGAGAGCGCCGTTGCGGATGTTCTGGTAGAAGGATTGCGGCGCCTGGAATATCGTGGCTACGATTCCGCCGGTATTGCGATTTCGGGAAAGGGCGGCATTGCCGTTCGCAAGAATGTCGGCCCTGTCGGCGCGCTGGCCACGATGCTGGAAAGCGAGCCCGCATACGGTGAATGCGGCATTGCCCATACACGCTGGGCAACGCATGGCGAACCCTCCGCCCGCAACAGCCATCCCCATTGCGCCCCCGGCATTGCAATTGTTCACAATGGCATTGTCGAGAACCATGGCGAATTGCGCCAGGAACTCGCCGCTCGCAACGCGCAATTTGTCAGCGAAACCGACAGCGAAGTCATTCCCTGGCTGGTACGCGAGGAACTGATGCGCGGAGAAAAGCCATGGGCAGCCTTGCAGAAGGCAGCAGCCCGCCTCAGCGGCTCCTTCGCCATCGCCATGCTGAGCGAGGATGAACCGGGAGAAATTTTCGCCATCCGCAAGGGTAGTCCGCTGGTAACGGGATTTACCGATGGAAAGGCATTCCTCTCATCAGACCTCAATGCACTGGCAGGCATTGCCCGACATGCAATTGCCCTGGAGGACGGCGACAGCGCGCGCATAACACCCGATTGCATCGATATTCGCGACCATGACGGACGCATTGTAAACCGGCCGCTCCTGCCGGTCGAAAGCCGCATCGCAACCTATGATACCGGCGTCCATGAGCATTTCATGGCCAAGGAGATTTTTGAACAGCCCGAAGTCGCCGCGAGAATTGATGCCGCCTACCACGATGGCACCTTGATGGAGCAGCTCCTCTCCATTGATTTTTCACGGGTACGGCGCATCAATTTCGTCGCCTGCGGCACCTCCTACTATGCCGCAGCAGTTGCACGCCACTGGATGCAGCAACATGCAGGCATCGAATGCACCGTGCATGTCGCTTCGGAATACCGATACGAGGCCCTGCCGCAATTCTATTCGGGCGAAGTTGCCGTACTGATTTCCCAATCGGGTGAGACCGCTGACACGCTTGCTGTGCTGGAGCGGTTGCAGCATCTGGGCATGCCTGTACTGGGCGTCGTCAACGACACCAATTCGACGCTGGCGCGCAATGCCGACATGGCGCTGCCACTGATGGCCGGGCTTGAAATCGGCGTCGCCTCCACCAAGGCGTTCACTGCGCAATTGATGATACTTGCCCATTTGGCAATCCATGCAACAGGCAGGCGCCTTGGCGCTGCCGCCAGCCCCGGCAGGCTGCGTGATCAATTGGCTTCAACCCCGGACCTGCTCGCCAAGGCATTGTTATGCGAGGAAGGTGTGATCGAGACTGCCCGCCAGTTGGGCGATGCCCGCAGCGCGATTTTCGTCGGCCGTGGTCCGTTCCAGGCACTTGCCTGCGAAGGTGCTCTGAAGCTCAAGGAAACGAGCTATATCCACGCGGAAGGTTTTGCTGCAGGAGAGCTCAAGCACGGCCCCCTGGCGCTAATTGACGAGCACATGCCTGTATTCGCCCTTGCAGGCGATCAGGAGATGATGCCCAAACTTGCCTCCAATATTCGCGAGATTGCGGCCCGCAACGGACGCATTCATGTCATCGGTGACCGCGAAGCGATCCTGTCAATGAAGGATGTCGCAACAGGCGCAATCACCCTGCCTTCGGCACCCGATCTGGTCAGGCCGATCATTACCGCAATACCCCTGCAGCTGCTTTCATATCACGCTGCCCTGCAACGCGGTCTGAATGTTGACCGTCCTCGCAATCTTGCAAAATCGGTGACGGTAGAATGAACGCGACAAGCCTGCGCCAATGGGCGAAAACTGGTGACAGCGCAACGGCGCGCATGCTCTGGCGTGCCGCCAAGGCGCTGCGCTACGGGTCAGTGCCATGCATTCCGGCCATTCACGGACCGCTTTATGCGCTCAATGGAGCGCTGAAAAACGGGTTCGGCTTCATTGTTCGCACAGTCTGGACGACGCCACTATTTCAGTCGCGCCTCGAGCAACCCGCCGAAAGGCTGTATCTTTATGGCGGCATGCCCCTGGTCCTTGGCCCGGTCAAAATTTCCATGGGCAGCGATGTCAGGCTTTCCGGCCATACAACGATTTCCGGCAAGCCAACCTCGCATCCTGCCCCCCGCCTGGAGATCGGCAACAATGTCGGCATTGGCTGGCAGACGACCATTGCCGTCGGCAGCCGCATCGTCCTTGGCGACAATGTGCGGATCGCAGGCAGGGCCTTTCTGGCCGGATATCCCGGTCACCCGCTTGATGCAGCCGACCGGGCTGCCGGCAAACCCTGCACCAGCAACCAGACCGGCGACATTATCCTGGAAAAGGATGT
>JAGRLM010000302.1:0-3045 GCA_020441795.1 Nitratireductor sp. | reverse complement strand
ATTGTTGCCGCAGGCTCTGTGGTAACAAGCGACCTGCCGCCCGGCGTAATTGCGGCCGGAATGCCCGCCCGCGTCATTCGTGCCCTGCCAGCCACGAGACCGGCCCTCACACCTGATGAGGTCAGCAATGCCAACTGACATGATCGTCTTTGGCGAGGATTGGGGAAGGCACCCCTCTTCCACGCAACATATCATGCGGCGAATGGCCGGTGATCGCAGGATCATCTGGGTAAACTCGCTTGGTCTTCGCCGCCCGAGGCTTGCCCGCCGTGATCTTTTGCGCCTGGCCGAAAAAGCCGCGAGCCTGCTTTCCCGTCGCGGCAAACCTCCAGCGGGAAACAGCGACAAACGGCAAGAGACCCACCCGTTTGCGCAATTGCTCAACCCGCAAGCCCTTCCCTGGCCCGGTTCCCGCCTGGCAGCAGCGTTCAACCGGAAGAGCCTGTCGCGCCAGATCGGTGCTGCCATGCGTCAATACGGTTTCGAGCGACCGATCCTGTGGACCTCGCTACCCACTGCCCTGCCCGTGGTCGGTGAACTGGGCGAGTGCGCCGTTGTCTATTACGCCGGAGATGACTTCGGAGCCCTGGCGGGCGTCGATCACAAGCCGGTTCTCGAAGCTGAGCGCCAACTTGCCAGGAAAGCCGATCTCATTCTGGCAGCCAGCCATGAAATAGCCTCGCGCTTTGATCCAGCAAAGACATGCGTTGTGGCGCATGGCGTGGACTATGACCTGTTTGCGGAACCAAAGCCCAGGGCACCGGACATGCCGGATGGCAAGGTGGCGGGTTTTTACGGCTCGCTCAATGGCTGGATTGACATCAATGCCATTGCCGAGGCTGCACGCCAATTACCGGACTGGACCCTTGTCCTGATCGGCAATGTCGAGACCGACATCATGCCATTGCATTCGTTGCCAAATGTCATGCTGCGGCCTGCCATGCCACATCATGACCTGGCGCAATGGAGCCAGCACTGGGATGTATCGCTGCTGCCGTTTCGGAAAAACCGCCAGATCGACGCCTCAAACCCGCTCAAGCTTCGCGAGTACCTAGCTGCAGGACGCCCGGTCGCTGCCACCTATCGGTTCAAGGCGATTGATGACCTGCAGGCACCCGTTGCGACACCAGCCCCCGGGGCCGGTCTTGCCAACGCAATTCTTGCCGCAACTTCCATGGAAGAGGAAGTCCGCGAGTTTCGCCAGCACCTTGCCGGGGAAACCTGGGAGGCACGCGCCGAAACCGTCTCGAAACTCATTGATACAATCCGCAAAGGCAGCCCGTCTGGCACATAACCTGCAAGGTCATTCTTGAAACCTATCAAGGAGGCCAGAAATGTCAGCCAAACCGGTAAAAACTGCAATCGTTTTGCTTTTTGCAATAATCGGCAGCGGTTGCGCTTCGCAAAACGCAATGACAACCCTGCCAGACGATGTTCGCCTTTCCGTTCTTGCAGACCAGGCGCGCGTGGCAATGGGTGATGAGACCGGCAAACCCGCCAATGGCGAAAACCAGACATCATCGCAAAGGACGGAATTGTCACAGGAAGAATTGCTGTTTCGCGCACGGCAGAAACAGATGACAGCTTCGAACTCCCAGCCCGCCGACACCGAACCTGCAACGAACAAGGCCGGCGGCGATCAGACGGACCCACGCACGCTGTTTGCCCGCGCAATGGAACTGCGCCAGTCGGTCGACAAGTCGGTCAAGAAAGCAGATGAAGTAGCGCAGTCAGATGGACAGGCTGATGGGCAGGCATTTGAAAAGCCGGTCTCGGCCCCCTCGCCAGACAAGGCAGCCGACGACCCTGCAACGGTTGATGTCTGGAAACGGGCGCTGGCCCTGCGCCAGAAAGCCGGGGCCTCCCCTTCGACAGCAAGTGAAAGCCCGGATACGGCTCCCTCCGACATGGCGAGCTATGTTGCCGAACCCATAGACACAGCCGCCATCGCCGCGCAGACACAGGCAATCATGGTGCCATCGGCAGAAGATCTCTTCGTCTTCAGCATCTCGCCTGAAATCGCAAAGCAATCGGATGGACGCGAAATTCTCGACCCCGAGACCTATGTGCAACTGGCACTTCGTCGCAAGGGTGCCCGCCAGCCCCGCCACATCACGATAGGCAGGATCAAGGGCGACGGTTACGAAGTCTTCAAGTCCGCACAGGAACAGGCAAATGCCATCACCCGCATCGTCGGAGGCGAACCCACCATCGGATATGATCCGGAGCTTGCTGCCGGACAGGTGCGCATCGAATACCTGCCCGCTCGCTCCCACATTGCGAAGGAGCAGAGCTCATGAAGGACCTACCCAGCCTGATCCTGTTCTTCATCGAGATCGCCTGGCGGCGACGCTACCTGATTGTCTTGCCGCTGATGATCTTCCCCGTGCTGGCGCTGATTGCCGGAAGGATGACGCCGAAGACCTATGAGGCACAGACAACAATCCTGGTTCAGGAAACGGCGAAGCTCAATCCCTTCCTGAATGATCTCGCGGTTGGCCCGAACCTGCAGGAGCGCATGCCTGCCTTGCAGACGCTTGTCCATTCCGCGCATATACTCGAAAGGGTGTTGACCGATACCGGCAAGCTGAACGCGGATACACCGGCAGCACAAAAGGCATGGGAAATATCGAAGCTCTCATCGGCGATCACCGTTCAGATGAAGGGCAATGACCTCGTTTCCTTTCGCATGCGTGGCAATAGCGGCAAGGGCATGGCGGATACGCTCAATGCACTCACCAAGCACTTTCTGGACCGATTGCTGGCGCCGGAGCGCAGTTCCATCAAGGAGAGCCAGGTATTCCTTCAACAGGAATTGCAGGAACGCCTGTCCCGTCTCAACGAAGCCCAGCGGGTGCATGCAGAATTCAAGAAGAACAACCGTGAGCGCCTGCCATCGCTTGAAGGCAGCCTTGTGACCCGCATCTCGGCTCTTGAACAACGTCTTTCCGACAACAGGATGCAGTTGCAGGCTTCGGAAGCCGAATTGGGCGACATGCGTCAGCGCGTTATCGGGACCAACCCGGTAATTGGCCGCATCGAGGA
>JAGRLM010000301.1 GCA_020441795.1 Nitratireductor sp. | reverse complement strand
CGCGCACGTTCGCGACAGGTCTGCAGGATAGCATCGAGCTTGTCCCAGCCCTCACGACGCAGATGGTCATAGGTATCGATCAGAACGATGTTGTTGTTAACGACAACACCCGCAAGCGCGATGATGCCAATGCCTGTCATGACAACCCCGAAAGGCTGATCCATGATCATCAGGCCGAGGAACACGCCGATGGTCGACATGACCACGGCCGACAGAACGAGACCAACTGAAATGAAGTTGTTGAACTGCGCCAGCAGCACGACGAAGATCAGGAACACGGCGGCACCTGCAGCCTTGGCGAGAAACTCTCCGGCAGCCTTTTGTTCCTCGTCCTCGCCCGCCAGCTTCCAGCGAACGCCCTTGTTTTCAAGGCCCATGGCTTCCAGTTGCGTGACAACCGACTTGCGAACAGCGTCCGACTGTACGCCTTCCTTGATGCCAGCCTGAACCGTGACGGTTCTGGTGCCATCAATACGGTTGAGAATGCCGGTGCTCTTGGCCGGTTCGCGGGTGACGAAATTCGAGATCGGCACTGCCCCTTGCGGTGTTTCCACACGCAGCTGGTCAAGCGTAGCCAAGGTCCGCCTGTCCTGCGGCAGGCGCAGACGAATATCCACGGCATCATCGGTTCCTGCCGGCCGGTAATCTGTCAGTTTCAGTCCCGTGGTCACGAGTTGGACAACCGTGCCAACCGAACCGGGCCCAATGCCATAGCGTGCAGCCTTGGTGCGATCGACGTTCAGTTCCCAATCAACACCTGGAGGTGGCAAACCATCGGAAATGTCGATGACGTCCGGCGTGTTTGCCAGCATTTTGGCCACGTCATGGGCAGCCTGGTTCAGATTTTGCGGGTCCACCGCACCAAGGCGCACCTGGATCGCCTTGCCGGTTGGCGGCCCAGCCTGCGGAACGGAAACCTCGACTTCAACACCCGGAATCCCCTGCATGGCGACACGAAGATCAGCCAGAATGTCATTCGCGGGTTTGCGCTCGCGCCAATCCACGAATTCGTACTGGATGACACCAACCACATCTTCGGCAACCTGCTGCCCACCAGCCCCGCCGGCCTTGCCGACGCGTGTGTAAACTGTCTTGATGCCCGGCCAGCCCAGAATTCGCTGCTCGGCCTGACGCACTGCCGTGTCCTTTTCCTCGATGGAAAGGTTGCCGCGCGCATGGACGTAAAGCAGGCCGTAATCTGGTTCCACATCGGGAAAGAATTCCGCGCCATTGCCATATTTTCCATAGGCAACGGGAACCGCGACAAGCAAGCCAATGCCGAGGGTAAGCACGATGAAGGGATGCTTCACTGCCTTGCCGACGACCCACATATACATGCCGTCCCTGGCCGGTCCTTCCTCGACGACCGGCTTGGCAAAAAGTGCGCCCAGTGTCGGCGTGAACACCAGCGCGTAAAGCATTGAAGCTGAAAGCGTCGCAATCAGGGTGATCGGCATGTATTTCATGAACTCGCCGACAATTCCCGGCCAGAACAGCAAGGGCGAGAATGCCGCGACACGGGTCATGGTTGCCGCGATAACAGGCCCGGCCATACGGTGCGAGGCAAGTGCGAAAGCCTCATCCTTGGGCATTCCCTCAGCCATGCGCCGCTCGGCAAATTCAGTGACGATGATCGCATCATCGACCAGCATCCCGACCGCCAGAATGAGCGAGAACAGAACAACGATATTGATGGTCATCCCGGCAAGAGAAAGCCCGAGAATGCCCATCAGGAAGGATGCTGGAATTGCTAGGCCGATCAGCAGCGATGCACGTCCGGACAGGGCGTACAGAATGACGATGAAGACAAGAATGACAGCTGTCAGGACGCTGTTTTCCAGATCCCCCAGCAATTGCCGGATATTGGTCGACTTGTCCTGGCTGAAGCTGACCACTGCACCTGGCGGCAACAGTTTCGCGAAATCCTCGGCGACGACCTTCACGTCGTCGACAGTCTCCACCAGGTTTGCGCCGGTGCGCTTTGATACTTCGATGGCAATGGCAGGCTTGCCGTTTAGCCGCGCAATTGTTTCGGCATCCTTGTAGGTAGAGCGGATGGTCGCAAGGTCACGGGCACGGACAACCGCATTGGGTCCGGCGACAATGGGCAGATTGGCAACGTCTTCCACCGTTTCGATCAGCGATGGCACCTTGACTGGATAACGCCCCTCGCCGCCCTCCAGCGCACCGGCGGCAACGAGCGAATTGTTGGCACGTACAGCGCCAATCATCTGGTCGAGTTGCAAACCGTAGGAACTCAGTTTCACGGGATCAATGATGATTTCCACCAGATCTTCGCGAGCACCCTGCAATGCGGCATCAAGCACGCCCGGCACTTCCTCGATACGGTCGCGCATGGCACGCGCAGCGACAGTCAATGCACGCTCTGGAACGTCGCCCGAAAGGGTTACGACCAGAACCGGGAATTCGGAAATGTTGACTTCGTTGACTGTTGGTTCGTCAGCGCCGTCCGGCAGGTCACGCTTGGCGTCGGAGACCTTGTTGCGGACATCGTCCAGCGCCTTGTTGAGATTGGCACCAGCCTGAAACTCGACAACGACATTGCCACCACCCTGATAGGCAGTGGAGCGCATTTCCTTGATTCCGGTGATTGACTTGAGTTTCGTCTCCATCGGACGCAGCAGCAACCGCTCCGAATCCTCCGGTGATATCCCCTGATAGCTCAGGCTCACATAGATGATGGGAATCTGGACATCCGGCTCCGCTTCCTTGGGAATGGAGATATAGGCCAGCGATCCTGCCACCAGAAAGAACAGCAGGATGGATATTGTCAATCTGGCATTGCGTATGGCGTATTCGACTATGCCCATCAGTTCACCGCCACCGACGCACCCGTCAGCCTCTTGATCAAGTCAGCATCTGCTTCAACCGCATTGACCTTTTCGCCTTCGGCTACGAGATCCTGTCCGGCCACGATAATGCGCGCATCCTTGGGCACGCCGCCAAGTAGAAGGCCCTGGGGCAGATCATCAACCAGATCGATCGGAACGAATTCCACCTTGTCGTCATCGGTCAGGATACGAATGCCAAGATCGCCCTTTATCGAAAGCGTCACGACCGAGCGCGGCAGCGCCACGGCCAGAACGGGATCAGCAAGAAGCTTGATTTCCGCGGTCATGCCCGACGGGATGCGCAAATCGGGATTTGGGATTTCCACCTCGACGGGAAATGTCCTTGTCTGGGGGCTGGCCTGTCGGCTGATATAGCGCACCGTGCCATCGACCTTCGAGCCGTCAACCAGCCTGACTTCGGCCTTGCTGCCAGGCTTGATGAAGTGCAGATCGGCTTCGGCGACTTCACCCGATGCAATGACCGGATCAAGCTTGATCAAGGTCGCGACCGGGTTGCCGGGCTGAACCGTTCCGCCCTCTTCCACCATCAGCTTGTCCAGGGTTCCCGAGAACGGCGCCTTGACTTCAAGCTTGGCCAATTCGGCCTCTGCCTGTTCGACCTGAAACTTGGCGGCAGCGAGTGCCGATCTTGCGACGTCGCCCTTGAGGGTCGCCATGTTGCCCTGCTTGACCAGACGCTCTGCTGCAGAAAGCTCGTTCTGGCGCTGAGCCAGCGTTGCTTTCGCATTGGCAAGAAGTGCCGGACGTTCTTCGGGGTCGAGTTTCAGGATGACATCGCCCTCTGATACGCGCTCACCCTCACGGAATGGAAGGGACTGAATGACACCGCCGGCACGGGTGGAAAGGTCAACCTTCTTGTCAGCCGTTGTATGGCCAGAGACCAGGATCGCGCGGCTGTGCTCGAACATGGGCGGGCGAACATAGGCAACGGTCCGCAACTGGGGCTCGTTGGCCTTCGCATTCTGCTCAGCCTGCCTTTGTTGGTTCTGATCGTCGTTTTCGCTTGCAGCACTGCCAACCGACGAAAACTCGCCACTGAGTACCCAAGCAGCCGATACGACAAGGACGGCGAACGCCGCCAGACGGTGAAATCTGATTTTTGCCATTGCAAGATTCTTCCGGGCCCGGCGGCCAATTTCCGTTCGACCCAATGCCTTGCTTGCGGGACGCAGGCTTGACGTCGTTGTTGAGTCTCGAATTTAGTGCAGCATTGGTTTCATTTCCATATATGCACTGCACAAAACCGGATAAGATTGCGAATAGCACCCATTCATTCCTGAATGGATGTACCCTGATTTCGCAATATGCCACTCAAGAGATTGAATATCAATGAACACCGAGTTGCGATTTGCGACTATTGCTTTCGAAACCGGGCCTTTTTTCCCCCGCTTCGCGGCTTGTCTATTCCGGTCGTGCCCGGCCAGGTAATTTTCAGGCCACGTTGTGCCCTTACAGCGAGATAGGCCCACGCTTCAGCCTCCATTGCATCACCGTCAAACCCGGCATCCTCGGCCTTTACGACACGCGAACCGGATTGCGCTGCCAAGGTGGCAAGGTCAGACATGATTGCGGCATTGTGGCGACCACCGCCACAGATGATCCACAAGACCGGTGCCTTTGGCAGTTGGTCTGCTGCCATCAGGATCGAGCGGGCTGTCACATGGGCCAGGGTGCGCGCGCCATCCTCCAGCGATGCCGATTCAGGGTCAGGCGGCAGGAAATCATTCCGGTCCAGTGATTTTGGCGCCGGCTGGGAAAAAAAGGCGGAGCCGAGATAGACGTCTGCCATTTCGGGCCTGACCCTTCCCTCCGAAGCGATGGCACCTGCCTGGTCGAAGGGGATCCCCGCCTTTACCTGGACCCACTGGTCGATCAGTGCGTTGCCGGGGCCGGTATCAAAGGCGATCATTGCACCGCGCGAGGAAATCCAGGTGATATTGGCAATTCCGCCAATATTGACAAAGGCAACCGGCCAACGGTCCTTGCCCGGGGCAAACAGGTCTGCCGGAAGGTTTTTCGAAAGTGCACGGTGATAGACCGGAACCAGTGGCGCGCCCTGCCCGCCATGCTGCATATCTTTCGCCCGAAGGTCGTAAACCACATTGATGCCGGTCTGGTCGGCCAGCAATTGCCCGTCTCCCAGTTGCACTGTCAGGGCGTCCTGCGGGCGATGCAGCACGGTCTGGCCATGAAATCCGATGAGGTCAATGTCGCCGGGCTTGAGGCGATGCTCGAACAGGAAGGAATTCACCGCAGCCGCATGGCGTGTCGTCAGTTCCTGCTCGATTTCTGCCAGTTTTCCAGGCCGATCCTCGCGCTCACCAATACCAGTGGCTTCAACCAGCGCAGCGGCAAGCTGTCTGCGAAAGTCGGGATCATAGGGAAATGACGCACCGGGCCCGCGTTCAATCCGGGATTTGCCATTGGTGGCCAGCAGCGCAATATCGATGCCGTCCATGCTTGTTCCGCTCATCAGGCCAAGCACTTGCTGAAGCTTGCGATCAGCCTTCCTGCGGGAGGATCGTTTGCGGCTTGGCAGATTTCGCGGCATTGGATGGTGAATTCCGTTTCAAAAACTGGTAGAGCGCGGGCGCGAGCAACCCGAATTTCCGATTGTCATGCAATCGGAACCCCGAAAATTCAACCTACACGGAAAATTTCGAGATGTCCGGCTTCAAATCCGAATTCCTGCACACACTTTCCCAACGCGGTTTCATCCATCAGATTTCGGATGAAACAGGGCTCGACCAGCTTTTCGCCAAGGAAGTCGTAACCGGATATATCGGCTTTGATGCGACCGCGCGCAGCCTGCATGCGGGATCACTGATCCAGATCATGATGTTGCACTGGATGCAGAAGACCGGACACCAGCCAATTGCGCTGATGGGCGGCGGCACTTCCATGATCGGCGACCCCTCCTTCAAGGACGAGGCGCGCAAGATGCTGACGGAAGACGACATTGCTTCCAATCTGGGTGAGATCAGGAAGAACTTCTCGCCCTATCTGCATTTCGGCGACGGCAAGCAGGATGCACTGATGATCAACAATGCAGACTGGCTGATGGACATCAACTATGTGCGCTTCCTGCGCGATGTCGGCAGGCATTTTTCGGTGAACCGGATGTTGTCATTCGATTCCGTGAAATTGCGGCTTGATCGTGAGCAGTCACTTTCCTTCCTCGAATTCAACTACATGATCCTGCAAGCCTATGACTTTGTCGAACTGTCAAAGCGGCATGGTTGCCGTTTGCAGATGGGTGGTTCCGACCAATGGGGCAATATCATCAATGGCATCGACCTTGGCCACCGCATGGGAACGCCGCAATTATATGCGCTAACCTCACCGCTCCTGACCACTTCATCAGGTGCCAAGATGGGCAAGACCGCGGATGGTGCGGTATGGCTGAGCGCGGAGATGCTGCCCGCCTATGATTTCTGGCAATATTGGCGCAACACCGAGGATGCCGATGTTGGTCGCTTCCTCAAGCTTTATACAACGCTGGCGATGGATGAGATCGCAAGGCTCGAAGCCCTGGGCGGTGCAGAGATCAATGAGGCAAAGAAAATACTGGCGACAGAAGTGACTGCGCTCCTGCATGGCAGGGCGGTGGCGGAAGAAGCGGCAGAAACTGCGCGCAAGACCTTCGAGGAAGGGATAGCGGCCGACACACTACCATCGATCGGCATTGCGCGCGCCGAACTGGAAGCCGGAACCGGACTGCTGGGCCTTGTCGTCAAGGCTGGTCTTGCCGGTTCCAACGGCGAAGCCCGTCGGCATGTACAGGGAGGAGCCGTGCGCATCAATGACGCGGTCGTCACCGACGAACGCATGGTGATTTCCACAGCCAATGCTGATGACGACGGTGTCATCAAACTCTCGCTCGGAAAGAAGAAGCACATTCTCATCAAGGCAGAATGATGCGGCGATCATGGATTTCCAGCCAGGGCTGCCAAACCTTTCGGCTGCGCTGTCAGTCCCGAAACTCGAATACCTTGCGAAATGCGCCGGGTGCAACGATGGACATCGGATTGACCTCGATGGACGGATTCTTTACCGGGCCACTCAACCGGTAGGTAATACCGATCAGGTTGGTGTCGCGGCCATTGCCGAGCAACTCTCCGACAATGGGAATGAAGCCAAGCGCCCTGCTCAAGCCAATCCCAGGCATGAAGGTGCCCTTGAGATCCATGCGATTTGCTGCGTCATAAACGGTCCCGTCAAAGGTGAAACCGATCTGGCTTGAGGTGAGAATGCCGTCACGGGCAATGAAATAGCCTTCGCCCTTTTCGATCATCGCCCTGGCATTGATGAACCTGACCCGCTTGACGTTGACCTTGCTCAGTTGCTCGGCAACGGCAACATTGGCCTGGCCGCGCTCGCTTTGCAGTGGAGCAGGGTCCGAAACCAGCCGCGCCAGTTTCGGCTCGTCGACAATTTCGAAATCCCGAACGCGAATGGGGCCGGTAAAGGGGCCACCGCCGGTACGATCCAACTGGGCACGCAAATTGCCGCCGCGCATTCTACGATAGATATCGAGCATACCCAGAGCCGCGCCGGCATCTGTCGATTCGATATTGAATGTGGTCTTGCGATCCATGGTCGAGGCAATGATGTTGACGATGCCGGAACTGGCAAAATTGCCCCTGAGGGTCAGATTGTCGAACCAGCCATTCGCCGTTCCATAGGACAGCGAAACGTTTTGCGCCTTCACATCAGCAAAGCCGGTAATGGTGCCGATGGAAGCCGTAACCTGGGCATTGATATTGGCCTGGACGTCACCAACTCCTCCCTCATGGATGAGCATGTTGATCAGGCTGCGTGCATCAAAGCGCGCGCCCTCGGCATTGATGGTGTAAAGTTTGCCCTTGCGCTTGATGGTCAGGGAAAGGGCATCACCCTCGTTCAGGGAGACGTTTGGGAGGTCCGCGGAGACAATGCCGCTCTTGTCAAAGACCATGTTGCCAGTGGCTGAAAACCCTGGTCCCTCGACGTAAAAGTCACTGACCCTGGTCTGGCCATTGGCGTTCTTCATGGTGAAACTCGCGGTGGCGGGAATTCCCTTGCCCTTGCTCCATCCCACCCATGGCAAATCAATCTCGGCATCCTTCAGGTCGACGACCTGCTTGCCGTCCTTGCTGCCGCCCTGATTGGCTGAAAGGCGGATGACCCCACGGATCACGGGATTGAGATCAAGGCCCATGGCCTTGCGCGCCTTCTCGTCAAGTTCTGCCGAAAACTGGCTTTCAGCCGGTCCTGCATCCTTGCCGAGCGGCTGCACCATGGACAGCCTGGTGCTGACATTGTCGACAATCGCGTCACCCGTGATGCGGGCCTCGCGCTGATTTGCCTCGATGAACAGGTCGGCCTTCGAAAGACTGTGCCCGAAGATTTTCTCGCTGCTGGCAAGACGCGAGGTATTGAGCAGGACATGCCATTCGACATCCTCGGGTTTCAAACCCGGCTTGAGACGAAACGAAGCAACCACGTCAACATCTGCCTTCCCGGAAAACTGACCCGGCTTGACCAGCAGTCTGTCTGCAACCAGCAACGGCTTTGCATTGGCAATGAGCGCCAGCGCCTGCGCTTCGCCCTCACCTTGTACATTTACTTTCGCAAGTGCTGGGCGCTCCCCATAATCATCGACATGGAACTGGCCGGAAGGCAGCTTGACGACCTTGTTTTCCGGCAGGAACACTTCGCCACTGGCTAGGTCAGCCGTGAAGGACATTCCATCCACCCGGATTGTTCCCGATGCGTTGCGGATCGCTGGCAGTTCACCGAAAGTATCCATTCTGACATCGGAAAAATCTGCATTCAGCACGAGATCGCCCGGCGCGATTTTTGCGCCATCAATGAAGCGTCCCATAATGCCCGCCGGTATGCTGGCCGAAAGATCGATGTTGGAAACACGCCCTCCAACAACATTGCGCATCGCCCAGTTGCGAGTAGGCGGCGCAAGGAAAAACGGCCACAGCTGCTTGACTGCCGCCATGCTTATTCCGTCGCTTGCTGCAGCAGCGGCAATGGACGGTGTGGGCCCGTCAAATCCGAAACTTGCCGAGCCTGAAATGCGATCAAACCCGGAAAGCACCAATATCTGCGACAAATCGATGATCTTCCCGGCCCGGTCGAGACTGCCGCCAATACGGATCGCCGCAGGAACGCTCTCTTCGCCGACCACGGTCGGCGCACCGATTGCAGGGTCGGCGATCAGTTCGAATTCGAGTTTTCCGCCATAGCCGAGATTTGCGTCCACCGGCCGGATGCCGCCAATGAGACGGGCGGAAAAATTGCCTGCCGAGAAATTGGATGGATCGAGTTCAATCTGGTTGCGGTCGGTCAGCAGCCTGAAATTCAGCTGAAACCGGTTGATCTCGGTTCGGGCATAGCGCCCTACCCTGAGTGTGCCCGGCTCCTGCGAGGAAATCGACAATTGCGGGTTCAACGGCTCGCCATCAGCAGAAAAACCGGTACGCGCGTAAATTTCCACGCGGCTATTTGAACCTCCCAATCCGCCCTCGTCAGCCGGATCTCCTGCCCATTCCTGCAGGTTGATGCCTTTGAGGCGCATGTCGAGCTCGGCTGCGTCGCCCGTGGTCTTGCGCCAGGCACCTTCAAGATCAATCTGGGATTTGGGTGTTGATAGTTGTGATGAAACCGTCAGGGTTGCATTGCGGCGGAACCGCAAGTCGAAATTGTCGATATGGATGATGTCTGCGGTCTTGCGTCCCAGACCTGCACCGGAAATATCAATGTTCTCGAAGCGGAAAAGGCGAAAGCGTTCCGCTGCGAACTGCCTGGCAAAGCCATCAAGCTGGCTGCCTGCAGCTTCCAGCAATTTTGGCAGGTTGGCCGGGATGGGAGCCTGGGCCGGCAGTGGAAGAAGAGACACGTCTATCGTGGAATCCTGGATGATCACGGCGTCAATCTGTGGCTCGCCCGACAACAGCGACCACGGGCGCACCCCAACCACAACCTTGCCCAATCTGGAGGCAATCTGACGGTCAACCGGACGCAGCAACTGCACGTCGGTCGCAGCCAGTGACAGCAATCCGTCGCGGTCAAATGCAATGGTCATGCGACCCAGATTGACCAGCATCTTTCGTCCCAGCATCTGCTGGATGCGCTGCTCTATGCGCTGATTGAGCGCAGAATTCTCGATCGCCTCGCCACGCAGCAGAAAATAGATGCCTGCGCCTGACATAAGGCCTGCCAGCAGCAATACGACAACAAAGGCGCCCAGCATCCGCGCAACTCTGGCGAGCTTGCTGGAGCGCGGAACAATGAAACCACCGTGATCCAGCGAATCATGCTCCGCCTCCACATGCAGTTCGCGATTGCGGAACGGTCTCGCAGTCGCGCGGATGGGACCAGCCGATGGCTGGTTATCCTTCAGTGAATATGGCTTCTTGCGATGGATCAAGAAAAGCGGCTCCGCTCAGTTCTGGCATTCCGCCAATCAGCCCCGATTCAGTTTAGCGGGGATTTGGCATATCGGGTTATTTCCCGATAAGGCCGCGATGACAAGCCAACCAGCGGTGGTAATTGCGAGCGCATCCCGGGCTGCTCGTTTATCATCACAACGCCGATGCCTCGCCTCCTTGCAACGGTTGAGGAAAAACTCAAAATCGTGGTTTTGATACTGGAAGCGGGTCGCAAGAGGCTTATAACTCTAGGCTGCGACCTCAAGCAGCGAAAACCACACCATCATGTCGAAAGGATGGCATCCATGTCCAAACCCGAAGAAGGTTCCATTGCCCCCGACTTCACGCTCCCGACCGATGGCGGCGGCACATTCTCCCTTTCAGCCCATTCAGGCAAGCCGCTGGTGCTGTTTTTCTATCCGAAGGATGACACATCCGGCTGCACCACCGAAGCGATCGGCTTCACGGCAGCAAAGCCGGAATTCGACAAGCTTGGCGTCGTCGTGGCAGGAATGTCACCCGATCCGGTCAAGAAGCATGACAAGTTTCGTGACAAGCATTCACTCGGCGTCACACTGATTTCCGACGAGGACAAGGTCGCACTTGATGCCTATGGCGTGTGGGTCGAAAAGAGCATGTATGGCAAGAAATATATGGGCGTGGAGCGCTCGACATTCCTGATTGGCAAGGATGGCAAGATCGCAAAGGCATGGCGCAAGGTCAGCGTAACGGGTCATGTCGATGAAGTGTTGGCTGCTGCGCGCGCCCTTGCCTGATCACGAAAACACACAGACGCAAATGCCCGAACATACCGCGAGCCTGCAATCAGGGGCCGTTGATGCGCTGTGCGAAGCTGATCTGCGGCTCAAGGTGACAAAGGTCAATGCGCTGAGCCGTGCCTGGTTCCAGCGCCGACTTTCCCTGCGGCATGGCTATGTGAAATTGCCTGTTCGCCCCGGACGTCCGGAAAAGCCGGTACTATTGCCGCCAAGCCAGGTTCCGAGACGCCGGATCGGCACCGTCAGGGGACGCATCGCCCTCATCCATGCACTATGCCATATAGAGCTCAATGCGATTGATCTGGCGCTCGACATCATCGCCAGATTTGCATCACAGCCACTGCCGCGCTCCTTTTTCGACGGCTGGATGATGGTCGCATTCGAGGAGGCGAAGCATTTCTCCCTGCTTCGCAAAAGGCTCAATGACCTTGATGCGGACTATGGCGACCTGCCTGCACATGATGGCTTGTGGGAAGCGGCAACGGTTACCGTCAGCGACCTGAAAGCGCGGCTTGCGCTGGTGCCGCTGGTGCTGGAGGCGCGAGGTCTTGATGTCACGCCTTCACTGATCGAATCGGTCAAGCGCGCCGGCGACGGGGAAACCGCTGATATTCTGAAAATCATCTATGAGGACGAAAAGGGTCATGTTGCTGTCGGCGCCAAGTGGTTCCGCTTCCTGTGTCGGCGGAATGGCGAGGATCCGGCTGCAAGTTTCCAGAAACTGGTGCGCGAAAACTTCCGCGGACAGTTGAAACCGCCCTTCAATGACAGGGCAAGGGCACAGAGCGGACTGACGCCATCCTTCTACCGCTCGCTTCCGTCGGTGGGAAATTAGACTGCATCCCCTGCATGCAGAAGGCTTTGTTAACCATGATTGGTTTTAATCGGCGTGAAATACAGTTCGCATCAAGTAATGCCGGAAAACACAATGCCACCAGCCTCTCACAGCCAGGTCGACAATTCTCAGGCGCACAGCTCTTCCTTGCGCAGTTCCCGCAGCTTCGGAAAACGGCGTGAGCCTGCCACGATCACTATTACCCGAAATGGCATGACCAGTCATTTCAGGATCAGTCCGATCCTGTTTTCCATCGCCTTCTCGATTGCAGCGATGTTCATGGTCGGTTATCTGGGGGCAACGGCATATCTGGTATTTCGGGATGACCTGATTGGCGCCTCACATGCCCGCAACGCCAGGCTGATGCACGAATATGAAGACCGCATTGCTGCGCTGCGCTCCAATCTGGACAGGGTTACCAGTCGGCAATTGCTCGATCAGCAGGTAATCGAAAGCAAGATTGCAGAGCTGGTTCAGCGTCAGGAAATGCTGACCGGACGCGATGGCAAGATCGGCAAACTGCTGGATGCAGCGCAAAAGCGCGGGCTTGAAAAGTTCCTGCCCGAGGGCGCGCCCAATTCGACGACAGACGCCAAGACCTCCGCTACGGACCCGGTCCGGACGGGAGCGATTGATGACCAGGCAAGTCCGCTATTTGCCGATGCAGGCGGATTATTGCTGCGCGGTTCCACCACGCCAATCAAGGGCATGAACAATACAAGACAACCGGTGGCGATAGCCCTTGCCTCATCCAATCCGGATATAAACGACACTTCAGAGGCGGTTT